>NZ_JAJSRO010000009.1:0-219430 GCF_021283425.1 Pseudomonas sp. NMI542_15
CAAAAAGTAACCAAAAAACGCTGCGCTCCCATCATCCGGCCCCTACGCTGCGCTCCGGGGTCCCCTCGCTCCGGGCTTGCTCCCGGGAGGACCGCGCTGCAGGCCCCATCCTGGGGCCCAGCGCTTGACGGGCATCCATGCCCGTCACCTCCCTCCGCAAGCCCTGCGCTCGGCCTCCTGAAGTCGCAATCTGCGTTGCCTGAACTGTCGCGCGCTTAGAAGCAAAAGCAAAAAGCAAAAAGCAAAAAGCAAAAAGCAAAAAGCAAAAAGCAGCCTAGTGATTAATGTCAGCCATCGGACGCTCCACAAACCGAATACTGTCGCGCCCACTGCGCTTGGACTGGTACAAGGCCACATCCCCTTGCTCGATCAATGCCGCCAGGCTCGCCGGCGGCTGGTCGAACAGGTTCACGCCAATACTCAAGGTAACCGCGTGCGGCGTGGGCACGGTCTTGCCGGCATACTGCTGGAATTGCTCGCGCAACAGCCCGCCCAGCTCCATTACCTGCTCGCTACTCGCCCCATTCAACAAGATGACGAACTCATCGCCGCCCAACCGCGCGGCCAGTGCCCGCTCCGGCAGCACCGTGCGAATCATCTCGCTCAAGGCAACCAGCAAGCGGTCCCCGGCAATATGCCCGTGCAGGTCGTTGACCAGCTTGAAGTTGTCGATGTCGATCAGCAGCAACGCCCCAGGCTGCGCCGGGCTCACGTCCTTGAAGAAATGCCCGGCCCGCACCTCCAGCGCACGCCGGTTATACAACGCGGTCAACGGGTCGCGGGCTGCCAGCCGGGCAATCCGCTCCTCGCGCCGATAGCGCACGGTGCCGGTCATCGACAAGGCAATCAGCATGATCGCCATCGCCCCCTCGACCAAGGAGATCTGGATGATCAGGCCACCAAAGGTGGCCAGGTCAATCAACGTCCCCGGCGTGATGGCAATGCCCGCCTTGGCCACATAGAACAGCCCATGGATCAGCAACACATAGCGCAGTTGTACTGCCCCCACACTCAGCGACTTGCCATGGGGCCGCAGCAGGGAGCTGGCCTTGAGCGTCAGCGACGCCACCAGCAACGAGTTGACCATCAGCATCACCTTCGACCACTGCGGCCCTACAGGCAGCAACAGCAAGGCGAACCAGACCACCACAATCATTAGCCAGCCCCGCGACAAGCGGTCCTGGGTAAAACGCAATACGCCCGTCAGGAAGAACCCGTGCGCCACCACCAGCAAACCGTTGGCGAACCAGATGCCGATGAACAACAACCCAGACCCGCGCAACAAGGCCAGGACACAACCGACAGTAATCGTGGCAAAGCCGGCGCTCCAGAACAGCAAGGAGGTTTCGCGGACACTGCGCCACTCAATCGCCAGGTACAGGGCAGCCGCCGCTGCCAGGGCGACCGAGATGGTCAGCATCGTGGGTGGATCTAGCGCCATATACGCTTTGGCCTATCTGGTTAACGAAGAAAGGGCCCGATTGTATGCGCTCGTGATGATTTTTCAGAGGGGCCTTGTACGGTTGACTGCAAATGATAGCCCAGCCCCCAACGGAGGGCTCACGCAGGTAACATCATATTGACATCAAGGCACCGCGTGCACCACCGAAATCGCGGTGCCCTCGCCCCCTCGATGCCTGAAAGCAAACTCACCCGTTGCCCCCAAAAAAGCACGGCAGTGCCTGGAGCAGTGCCTCAGAGCACGCGCTTGATCAACGGTTCCAACCGGCTTAAACGCAAGCGCCGCAGAAATTTGCGGACCTCCTTGGGATGCTCGGCCTTCACGCCCAGCGCCTCTGCCGAACCAATCTTCGGCGCATGCCGGCGTAGCGCGTTCAACTCCGCTTCCCTCGGCGTCAGCCATTGCCCGTGCGGGTCATCGATCAGCAGGCCGTTCTCCAGGTCCAGGTTGAACCCGCGCGGGTTCAGGTTGTTGCCGGTCAGCAACGAATAGCGCTGGTCGACCCACACGCCCTTGGCATGAAAGGTATGCCCAGGATCGTTCCAGATGCGTACCTGTAACTGGCCGCTGGCAATGGCGGCATGGCGGCGCCGGGCGAAGGCACGCAGGTTGTCTTCATACAGATAAGGCAAGGCGCCACTGGCGCTGAACGGCTCGCCAGGGGCGATATAGAAGTCATTGGCCGTGCGATCGCCGACAATCAGCTCAACCTGCACACCACGCTCCAGCGCATGGTCAAGCTCGCGCATCACCACCCGCGGGGGGTTGAAATACGGCGTACTGATGATGAGTTGCGTGCGCGCCGCCGCCAACAAGGCGCACAGCGCCCGGTTCAGCGGGTTGCCACGGCCCACGCCCAACAGCGGAATAACCCGCAGCCCTTCCCCTGCCATGCTGGCCGGTGCCTCGTATGCCATGCGCCGCAACCGCGCACGCAAGCGCCGGATGTCGCCGCGCAGGCTACGGGTGGCAGGTGGCGCAGGCAAGTCGAGGCGCGGTGTGGCGGTGTGGTGCAGCAGGCGCCGCACCAGGTCGACCATGGCATCGGCCAGCCCCGGGGACTGGAACAGGTGGTAGCGGTCCAGGCGATAACGGTCGAAGCGGTGCAGGTACACGTTGTTCAGGCTGGCGCCGGTGTAGATCACGCAGTCGTCGATGATGCTGCCCTTCAGGTGCAACACGCCGAACAGCTCGCGGGTCTGCACCGGCACCCCATGAATCACGATATCCAGCCCACGCAACTGGCGTTGGGCCTGATACCAGGCGGCGTTACCCGGCTGGCGCCCGCCCCCCAGCAGACCACGGCGGGCACGAAACCAGTCGACCACAATGGTGATTTCCAGGCCTGGTCGCTCGGCCTTGACCTGGTACAACGCATCCAGCACTTCCTGGCCCGCCTCGTCTTCCTGCAGGTACAGGGCGACGATGACGATGCGCCGGGTCGCGGCGTGGATGCGTTCGAGCAAGCAGGCGCGGTATGCCTTGGCATCCGGCAGCACCTGGATCGACTCGGGCGACATGGCGTAGCCTGGCAATGCCGCCAGCATGGTTTCGGGGTTCACGAACGATCACCTTCTCTGTGCAATCACTGTCGGCCCTGCCAGCCGGCGGGGCCATTCCTGGCCGCTGCGCCCGGGGTGTAAGATCGAGCCGGCAACGACCTATAACAACAAGAACCACGCGAGGCTGTATTTTCTCACTGCCCCTGACGAACTATGCCTCAGCTTGCACAGGAACAGCGCAATGGTCTACCCCGCTTCTGCAAACCTATCGCCCTCTATTGTAAAGAGTTGTTCGGTAAAGACGTTCGGCTTTCTGATTTTGCCCAACTTCACCACCATCGGCCTGGCGTCGGCGGTGGAAACCCTGCGCATGGCCAACCTGGCCGCACGCAAACCACTGTTTCGCAGCGTGCTGATTGCCGCAGACGAGGCGCCAGTGGTCGCCAGCAACGGCATGCGGGTACTGCCTGACTACGGCATCGCCAACGCCCCCCAGCTGGATGCGCTGCTGGTGGTCGGGGCCAACCCGATCGACCGGGGCCGTAGCAGCCGCCCGCTGATCGACTGGTTGCGCAAGCTGGCCCGCCAGCACCTGCCATTGGGTGGTATCTGCACCGGGAGCTACCTGTTGGCCAAGGCCGAACTGCTCAAAGGCTACCGCTGCACCATCCATTGGGAAGACCTGCCGACACTGCAGGCGCACTTCCCCGGCATTGTCATTTCCAGCCAGCTGTTCGAACTGGACCGCGACCGCTATACCTGCTCGGGCGGTGTGGCAGCCATGGACATGATGCTGCAACTGGTGGCGCGCGAGCCCGGGGGTCAGGACATTGCGGCCAAGGCGGCCGAGTTATTGCTGTGCGACCGGGTGCGGGGCGAGCGTGATCGCCAGCGGGTACCGCTGCGCACCCTGCTTGGCAGCGCCCAACCCAAGCTGAGCCAGGTGGTGGCGATCATGGAGGCCAACCTGGAGGAACCATTGGGGCTCGAGGAGCTTGCCAGCCTCAACGAGGTCACCGTGCGCCAACTGGAGCGGCTGTTCCATAAATACCTGCAGCGCACGCCCAGCCAGTACTACCTGGAGCTGCGGCTGTCGCGGGCGCGGGAGTTGCTGCTGCGCAGTGACGTGCAGGTGCGCGAGGTGGCGCTGGCCTGCGGGTTCAGCTCGCCGGCGCACTTTTCCAAGAGCTACAGCCGGTTCTTTGGCTTGTCGCCGCTGGGGGAGCGGCGGCAGGCTTCGCTGCATTAATTCAAGGTTTGTACTGGTTTTACCGGCCTCTTCGCGGGCACGCCCGCTCCCACAGGGACCCCACAGTATTCGAATCTGTGGGGTCCCTGTGGGAGCGGGCGCGCCCGCGAAGAGGCCGGTACAGGGTAGTTAATCCTCCAGGGCGGAATGTGCGGTCTCCCGACACATAAGCATGGCAACCAGCGCCACCAGTGCTGCCGCCAGCAAATACCCCGCCGGCGCCAGCTTGCTGCCAGTCACCTGGATAAGCCAGGTGGCAATGAACGGCGCAGTCCCGCCAAACAGCGCGTTGGCCACATTGAAGCTCAGGGCAAACCCGCTGAAACGCACCCGGGTGGGGAAAATCTCGGCCAGCAGGCACGGCAACGTCCCGTCATTCATCGCCAGAATCGCCCCGAAGCAAATCTGGATCGCCAGGATGACCAGCAGCGGTTGACCGTCAAGCAGGCGGAACAACGGTACGGTCAGCCCCAGGAACAACAGCGAAGCCACCACCAGCATGGTCTTGCGGCCAAACCGGTCAGACAGCCGCCCCATCAGGAAGATCAAGCCGATGTAAGTGGCCAGCGACACGGTCGAAGCAATGAATGAATCCCGCTCGCTCATGCCCATTTCACTGGACAGATAAGTCGGCATGTAGCTGAGCAGCAAATAGAACGCCACCGCGTTCAGGCAGGTGACACCAATGCCGATGGCCAGGCTGCGGCGGTGCTGGCCCAGCAGCTCGCGCAGCGGCATAGGCGTCATGCCGGCCTTGTTTTCCAGGCGCTGTTCCATCTCCAGGAACTTGGGTGTGTCCTGCAGGCTCATGCGGATATAGCGCCCTACAAGGCCGAACGGTGCCGCCAGCAGGAACGGCAGGCGCCAGCCCCATTCGTGCAGGGCCTGGCTGCTGAGCAGTTCGTGCAGCACCGCCACGAACGCCGCACCAAACAGCAACCCCGCCGCCGTACTGGCCGGCACGATGCTGGTGTACAGGCCACGCCGGCCGGGCGGCGCGTATTCAGCCAGAAACGCCGCAGCACCAGCGTACTCACCGGAGGCGGAAAAGCCCTGCACCAGGCGGATAAGTAGCAACAAGCCCGGCGCCCACAAGCCGATCTGCGCATAACCTGGCAACAGGCCAATGCAGAAGGTGGATACCGACATGATCAGGATCGACCACGACAGTGCGTTGCGCCGACCATGGCGGTCGCCAAAGTGCCCCCAGACGATGCCGCCCAGCGGACGTACCAGGAACGACAGGGCAAACACAGCGAAGGTTGCCAGCAGGCCAGTGGTCTTGTCGGTTTGCGGGAAGAAGGTGGCGGCGATGATGGTGGCCAGGTAGCCGTAGGCGGCGTAGTCGAACCACTCGACGAAGTTGCCCATGAAACTGGCCCGGGCGGCCTTGCGCAGGGCCTGGCGTTCGGCGTTGTATGTGGGGCCGGCGACGGCGGATGGGTCAAGTGTGGTGCTGGACATGACGGGTACCCTCTGGTTCTTTTAATTGGAGGCAGGGTCTGGTGGTCATACAGTGATATTTTTGTTGTCCGGGCTGGCCTCATCGCCGGCAAGCCCGCTCCCACAGGGACTGCACAGGTATTGCGTGCTATGCAGTAGCTATGGGAGCTGGCTTGCCGGCGATGAGGCCAGCTTCGGTGTTTATTTGCGAATGATGTTGTGCTCCGGCCCATACGGGAATTTGGTGATGTTCTCGGCGCCTTTGTCGTTGACGATCAGGATGTCATGCTCGCGATACCCACCCGCCCCCGGTCGCCCTTCGGGCAGCATGATCATCGGTTCGATCGACACCACCATGCCAGGCTCCAGCACTGTGTCGATGTCTTCGCGCAGCTCCAGCCCCGCTTCGCGCCCGTAGTAGTGGCTCAGGGTGCCGAACGAATGGCCATAACCGAAGGTGCGGTACTGCAGCAGGTCATGGCGCAGGAAGATTTCGTTCAGTTCACGGGCGATGTCGCTGCAGCGCATGCCCGGGCGTACCAGTTTCAACCCCGCCTCGTGCACTTCCACGTTGGCCTGCCACAGGCGCAGGTATTCATCCGGGCAGTGGTCGAGGAACAGTGTGCGCTCCAGCGCGGTGTAGTAGCCGGCGATCATCGGGAAGCAGTTGAGGCTCAGGATTTCACCTTTGCCGACGCGGCGGCTGGTCACTGGGTTGTGTGCGCCATCGGTGTTGAGCCCGGACTGGAACCAGGTCCAGGTGTCCATCAGCTCCGCATCGGGGAAGCGCTTGGCGATTTCGCGGACCATTGCCTGGGTGGCATGCAGCGCCACCTCGTACTCAGGCACCTGGTCGCGCAGCGCCTCTACAATTGCCGCGCCGCCAATGTCCGCGACCTGTGCACCATGGCGGATCAGCGCCTGTTCCTCGGCCGATTTGATCATGCGCATACGCATGCAAGGCGCGCCAATGTCCAGCAGCTCGGCTTTGGGGTAGCAGGCGGCCAGCTTGGCATGGTTTTGCAGGTTGAGGTGGTCGTATTCGACGCCAATACGCGAGGCCAGCGGCAGCGCCTGCTGGATGGCAACGAAGTAGTTGTCGCGTTGCCAGTCGGTGTAGACGATGTTGTCAGTGCCGACGGTACGCCGCCATGGCTGGCCGCCATCAATGTTGGCGCTGATAGAGACAACCTTGTCCTGGGTGATTACCAGCGCATAGGGACGGCCAAACGAGCAGTAGAGGAAATCACTGTAGTAATTGACGTTATGGTACGAGGTGAAGATCGCCGCCTCAATGTCCTGGTCTGCCATGTAGGCCCGCAGCCGCGCATGGCGAGCCGCATACTCCTGCGCCGAAAAGGTCGGCTGCACCTTGTCACCATTGCGGATTTTGAGGGTCTTGGGCATTTGCATGGTCGGGGTTCCTTGTCGTTGTAAGCACGCTGTTCAGGCTGGCTGCCTGAGAAGCATTGCAACAGAACCGACGAGGACGCTTTTGTACCTATCCGACCTGGAATTGGCGGGATCACCAGGGCCAAGGGGGCGCTTTGCGCCCCCCATAACACCTTTACTTCAGGTCAAAACGGTCCAGCTCCATGACCTTCTGCCAGGCGGCCACAAAGTCCCGAACGAACTTGTCACCCCCGTCACTGCTGCCATACACCTCGCTCAGCGCCCGCAGCTGGGCATGCGAACCAAACACCAGGTCAACCCGGCTAGCGTTCCATTTAACCTGCCCGGTCTTGCGGTCGCGGCCTTCGAAGGTTTCGTCGTCCGGCGACGTCGACTTCCATTCCACGCCCATGTCCAGCAGGTTGCGGAAGAAGTCGTTGCTCAAGGTGCCGGGCTTGTCGGTGAACACGCCCTGCTGGCTGCCGCCATGGTTGGCACCCAGCACCCGCAGGCCGCCGATCAGCACGGTCAGTTCCGGCGCAGTCAGGGTCAGCAACTGGGCCTTGTCCAGCAACAGCTTTTCGGCCTTGACGCTGTAGCGAGCCTTGGCGAAATTGCGGAAGCCATCGGCCAACGGCTCCAGCACGGCGAACGACTCGACGTCGGTCTGCGCCTGGGACGCATCGACGCGGCCCGGGCGGAACCCGACGCTGCCACTGTAGCCAGCATCCCGGGCAGCTTTTTCAACGGCTGCAGTACCGGCCAGTACGATCAGGTCGGCCAGGGAGACCTTTTTGCCGCCGCTATTGAACTCGCCCTGTATCTTCTCCAGCGCCGCCAGCACCTTGTCTACACCCTGGTTGGCAGCCCAGTCTTTCTGCGGCGCCAGGCGCAAACGTGCGCCATTGGCCCCCCCGCGCTTGTCGGAGCCACGGAAGGTCGACGCGGATGCCCACGCGGTGGAGACCAGCTCACCCACAGTCAAGCCCGAAGCCAGAATCCTGGTTTTGAGGTCTGCGATGTCTTGCTCGCTGATCGTGGCTGGATCGGCCTTGGGCAACGGGTCTTGCCACAGCAGCTCTTCATTGGGCATTTCCGGGCCCAGGTAGCGCGCCAGTGGGCCCATGTCGCGGTGGATGAGCTTGTACCAGGCGCGGGCGAAGGCATCCGCCAGCTGGTCAGGGTTGTCCTTGAAGCGGCGAGCGATCGGCTCGTAGATGGGGTCGAAGCGCAGCGCCAGGTCAGAGGTCAACATGGACGGTGCATGTTTTTTACCTGGATCGTGGGCATCTGGCACTGTGCCTGCGCCTTTGCCCTCTTTCGGCTGCCACTGATGCGCGCCGGCCGGGCTTTTGGTCAGCTCCCACTCAAAGTTGAAGAGGTTGTTCAGGTACTCGTTGCTCCACTTGGTCGGGGTGGAGGTCCAGGTCACTTCCAGGCCGCTGGTGATGGTATCCCCACCTTTGCCTGAACCAAACTTGTTGGGCCAACCCAGGCCCTGCAACTCCAGGTCTGCCGCTTCGGGTTCGGGGCCGACGTTGTCGGCGGGGCCGGCACCGTGGGTCTTGCCGAAGGCGTGGCCACCGGCGATCAACGCCACGGTTTCTTCATCGTTCATGGCCATGCGGCCAAAGGTTTCACGGATGTCCCGGCCAGAGGCCACCGGGTCTGGGTTGCCTTCCGGGCCTTCCGGGTTCACGTAGATCAGGCCCATCTGTACGGCGGCCAGCGGGTTTTCCAGGTTACGCTCAGCCGACAGGTCGCGGTTCTGCTCTTCACCATGCTTGGCCGGCTCGGCCACCAGGTCACCCTGCCCGGGTGGCTGCGCCTTGACCTGTTCCTTGCCGTAGCGGGTATCGCCACCCAGCCAGACCTTTTCCGAACCCCAGTACACATCTTCGTCCGGCTCCCATACATCAGCGCGCCCGCCCGAGAAGCCGAAAGTCTTGAAGCCCATGGATTCGAGAGCAACGTTGCCGGTGAGCACGATCAGGTCGGCCCAGGAAATCTTGTTGCCGTACTTCTGCTTGATCGGCCACAGCAGCCGCCGGGCCTTGTCCAGGCTGACGTTGTCCGGCCAGCTGTTGAGCGGGGCGAAACGTTGCTGCCCCGAGCCCGCGCCGCCGCGGCCATCGCCAATGCGGTAGGTGCCGGCGCTGTGCCAGGCCATGCGGATGAACAGCGGGCCATAGTGGCCGAAGTCGGCAGGCCACCAGTCCTGCGAGTCGGTCATCAGGGCAGTCAGGTCGTTCTTCAGGGCCTGGAAGTCGAGGCTTTTGAACGCCTTGGCATAGTCGAAGTCCGGATCGGGGCTGGACTTCGACGAATGCTGGTGAAGAATTCGAAGGTTGAGCTGGTCAGGCCACCAGTCACGGTTGGTGGTGCCGCCACCTGCGGTTTGATGGAACGGGCATTTCGATTCGTTCGACATCTGCGGGTACCTTTGGGTCGGTTATCCAGATTTCCGGTCTATGCCAGGTGTTCTTTCAGCCGAGCGAGGGGGTCGTGCTACCCCTCATCAGGTCTACACGGGGCCACGGGAAAGACTAGACGAGCTTGGGCAGAGTTCTAATAGAGTGGCTGTTAGAGGGTGATAGGCTGGCTCTGTCAGGTTTGCTTGTACCGGCCTCTTCGCAGGTAAACCCGCGCATCAATCCGAACAGGCGGTACAGGTTTTACTTGCGCCGCTGCATCCACGCCGCCCCCAGCCCACTGAGGCAGATCACTGAAATCCCCACCAGGCTCAAGGTATCCGGCACCTGGCTATAGAATACAAGCCCAAGCAAACCGGCAAACACGATCTGGCAGTAGCTGAACGGCGCCAGCAACGCCGGTGCCGCATGGCGGAAGGCCTGGGTCAGCAGCAGGTGCGCAGTCATGCCAAAGCCGCCCAGTGCCAGCATCAGCAGGGCATGGTCCCACCGCGGCACCTCCCAGAAGAACGGCACCAGTGCACTCATTGCCAGGGTATTGCACAGCCCTGCATAGAAGTTGCTGGTAGTCGGGCTGTCATGTGCAGCCAGAATGCGCGTCAGCAGCTGATAGAAGCAGAAGCCCAACGCCGAACCGAACGGGTACAGAATGGCCGGGGTAAACATCGCTCCACCCGGGTGCACCACCACCAGCACGCCGATGAAACCCAGCACTACCGCCACCCACTGCCCCACCGTCACCCGCTCTTTGAGCAGCGGCGCCGACAACGCGGTGACCAGCACCGGGGCAAGGAAGTTGACCGCCGTCGCCTCAGCCAGCGGCAGGTACTGAAGGCCGCTGGTGAACAGCAAGCTGGTGCTCAGCAGGCTCAAGGCCCGCAAGGTCTGCAATACCGGCCGGCGGGTGCGCAATACGTTGAGGCCAGACTTGGGCAGGAAAATGCCGGCCATCAGCAGCGTATGCACCACATAACGTGCCCACACCACCATCACGATCGGGTAAAGGCCGCCGAGGAATTTGGACAGGGCATCGTGGCTGGCGAACAGGAACGTCGCTCCCACCACCAGTGCGATACCCCGCAAGGGTTGGTTGACGCCGGACAGCGGTGTGCTGGAACTCATGGCTCTCTCGATGACGGCGCGGCGGCATGCCACGCCCAGGGAAGGCCGCGCAGGCGTGGCCCGGCGGATGCAACAGCTCGAATTCTAGAAGAGATGCCGCAGGATAAGGAAGTTCAATTGCCGCTTGCGCACGCTGACGGCAAATACTGTTCGCTGATCGACCAGTTTGTGCCTCCAACGCATGGCCCGCGCTTCGCTGATCGCCGACCATCGAGTGCGAACCCTGCACACCCTACAAGGAATTTACATGCAAAGGCTCACCACCCGAAACGGTCTGGACCTGCCTGCAATCGGCCTGGGCACCTGGCCGATGACCGGCACCGAATGCACCCAGGCCGTGCACCAGGCGCTGGACCTGGGTTACCGGCACATCGACACTGCCACAGCCTACGAAAACGAAGCGGCCGTTGGCCAGGCCCTGCGCGACAGCGACGTACCACGCGAACAGATCCACCTCACCACCAAGGTGTGGTGGGACCGCCTGGAGCCCAAGGCCATGCGCCAGTCGCTGGAAGACAGCCTGCGCGCATTGGGCACCGAGCAGGTCGACCTGTTCCATATCCACTGGCCCGGCAAGGATTGGGACCTGGCGCGCAGTATCGACACCCTGGTTGCGCTGCGTGACGAGGGCAAGGCACGGCATATTGGCGTGGCCAACTTCCCGCTGGGCCTGCTGCGCCAGGTGGTGGAAACCCTGGGTGCGCCGTTGTCGGCGATTCAGGTGGAATACCACGTGCTGCTCGGCCAGCAACCGCTGCTCGACTACGCCCGCCGCCATGACCTGTTGCTCACCGCCTACACCCCGCTGGCCCGGGGCCAGGCGGCGGCGCAGCCAGTGATCCAGGCGATTGCCCGCAAGCATGGCGTGCTGCCCAGCCAGGTGGCACTGAAGTGGTTGCTGGACCAGGACGGTGTGGCGGCGATCCCCAAAGCCAGCAGCCGCGAGAACCAGTTGGCCAACCTGGCTGCATTGAACGTGCAACTGGACGACGAAGACCGCACGGCGATTGCCCAATTGCCGAAAGACCAGCGCGTGGTAAGCCCGCCGTTTGCGCCAGACTGGAATAGCTGAAATTCGTAAGCGCGACACGGACCTTGTGGGCGCGGGCGTGCCCGCGAAGAAGCCAACTCGGTGGCTGGCACCGGCTGCGCCGGTGTTCGCGGGCATGGCCGCTCCCACAAGGATTGCACAAGCTCTTGAAATTTGAGCAAGCCAATTACCCCCACAATCGGCTGCGTGAGCCGTCAGCCTGGCGTAATGACCTGCTTCAACCGCTCGCTCGCCGGTGCCGGCCGCCCGTACAGGTAGCCCTGGAAATGCGAGCACCCCTCCGCCGCCAGCCGGCGCATCTGCTCTTGCGACTCCACCCCTTCGGCCGTGGTCTTGATCATCAGGCTGTTGGACAGGTCGGTAATGGCGCGGATGATCGACATTGCTTCACGGCTGTCGCACATGTCATGCACGAACGACTTGTCGATCTTGATCCGGTCGAACGGGAACGAGCGCAAGTAGCCGAGCGATGAATAGCCGGTTCCAAAATCGTCCAGCGAAATCGATACCCCCAAGTCCTTCAGCGCGCGCAAGGTGCGCACGTTTTCGTCGCTGTTACCCAGCAACACCGACTCGGTTATTTCCAGCTCCAGGCGCTGCGCCGGCAGGCCCGAGTCGGCCAGGGCCAAGGCGACAAGCTGCACCAGGTTGGCATTTTTGAACTGCACCGGCGACAGGTTGACCGACACCGTCTGCTCACTGTCCCAGCTGGCCGCTTCCTGGCAGGCCAGGTTCAAGGCCCGGATACCCAGTTCATGAATCAGCCCGGTTTCCTCGGCGATAGGGATGAAGTCCATGGGCATGACCATGCCCCGGGTCGGGTGCTCCCAGCGCAGCAATGCCTCATAACCGGTCACGCTACTGGTTTTCTGGTCCACCACGGGTTGGTAATGCAGCTGCAACTGGCCCAGGTGCAGCGCTGTGCGCAAGTCGGTTTCCACCAGGCGGCGCTGGCGGGCAGCGACGTCAAGCTCCACGTCGAAGCATTCGTAGCGATTGCGGCCGTTGCGCTTGGCCTCGTACAACGCCATGTCGGCGTAGCCCAGCAGCTGCTCGGCCTGATCATTGTCATCCGGGGCGATGGCGATGCCGATACTTACCCCCACGGAGAACTGGTGCCCTTCGATCCGGAACGGCGGGCTGATCGCGTTGATCAGCCGCTGCGCAGTGTTGCACGCAGCGTCGCGGCCATCGAGCCCGGTCAGTACCACGGCAAACTCGTCACCACCCAGCCGGGCCAGGGTGTCGTGCTCGCGCAGCTCGCGGCGCAGGCGTTTGCCCAGCTCGCGCAGCAGCTTGTCGCCGAAGGCATGGCCAAGGGAGTCATTGATGTTCTTGAAGTTGTCCAGGTCCAGGCACAGGGCGGCGGTCAGCTTGGCGTTCTCGCTGCCACGCACCAGCGCCTGGCGCAGGCGTTCGTGGAACAAGGTGCGGTTGGGTAGCCCGGTAAGCGCATCATGGTGCGCCATGTGGTGAATCTGTGCGTGGGCCGCCAGTTCCTCGGTGGCATCTTCGGCGACAAACAGCACGTAATCCGCCTGGCCCTCGGAGTGCTGGCTGAGCAAGGTACGGCTGCGCAGGGTCCGTGGACCACGGGCGGTCTCGACCCGGGTCTCGGCAGCATGGCCTTTGGTGTTACGGGCACCACGGGCCAGCTGCTGCTCAAGGTAGTCGGCGGCCGCCGGGCTCAGGCATTCGCCAGGCAGTTGGCCGATCATGCTGCGCCCTGGGCCGCCGAACAGGCGCTCGGCCTGCTGGTTGGCCAACAGGATGCGCTGGCTTTCCAGGTCCTGGACAATGACGCTGGCGGGAATATTGGCAATGACCGAGTCCAGGAATTGCGACAGCTTGGCCATTTCCTGGCTGTACTGCTCGGCCAGCTCCTTGGCCTGCAGCAGCTCCAGTTCCTGGCGGCGGCGTTCGGAAATGTCGCGGGTGACCTTGGCGAACCCCACCAGTTGCCCGGCATCGTCGTACACGGCTTCAATCACTACATGGGCGTGGAACGCCGTGCCGTCCTTGCGCAGGCGGGAGCCTGTCTCTTCAAAACGCCCCGTGCGCCGCGCCTGTTCAAGGTTTAGCGCTGGCCGCCCGGCTGCACGCTCGGCATCGGGGTAGAACAACGAGTAATGCTGGCCGACGATTTCATCGGCAAGGTAGCCCTTGGCGCGCTGGGCACCGGGGTTCCAGTTGGCGACGATACCCTCGGGGGTGAGCAGGTAGATCGCGTAATCCACCACGCTCTGAATCAACAGCCGGTACATGATGTCGGGGTTTGCAGCTAGCGACATGAACTTTACCTGAACCTTCGAAGCGCAAGAAAAAGGACCCCGGCAAGCGGTTGCCAGGTCTAGGGAGGCATTGATGGCATTATGCCGCCCATGACGATTTTGTGAAGTAGCTCACAAAAATGTCGCTATTCCGCTTCAACGCCGCACAACGGCCGGCCAATCCTCAATGCCGGGCGCCGCTCACCAGGAAACTGAGCAGGTCCGGTTCATCCGTCAGCGTAATGGCCTGTGCCGGGCGCGACAGGTTCGCCAGTACGGCGCTGCAGAACGCCACGGCCGGTGCGTCGTGTGCGTAGCACCGCAGCAACCAGTCGCCCTCGCCGCCCAGCAGCTGCAACGCTACCGCCTGGCCGATGCCCTGGCGGCGGTACTTTTTCAGGATGAACAGGTCAGCCAGTTCAAGCGCGTGAATGCCCGGCAGCTCACTGCGTTCCACCAGCACGAAACCGGCGATGAAACCGTCCGCCAGCACCAGGTACGCGCCCCAGCCCTCGTCCTGCCAGTAGCGTTGCAGGTGCTCGTCGTGGATGTAGAAACGACCATCCACTTCGACGTCTTCCTGCTCCCAGTCGGAGGACTCGTAGGCATAGAACTGGTAGAGGTTGCGGACCAGCGGAGCCTGGTCAGCGGTGGTTGGCAGCAGCGCGATGGGCAGCATGGGCGGGGCTCGGGCAAAAGATCGATTCTAGATCACCGGCCCCGGCAGCAAAAAGCCCGGGCCCTCCCCGCACGGAAAGGCCCAGGCAAAAACACAGCGAAAAATGGTCAGCATTGTGGGGGCGCTACGCGCCCCATTCGCGGCGCAAGGCCGCTCCCACAGGGATTGCACGATGGCACTGTCGCGCGCGATCCCTGTGGGAGCGGCCTTGTGCCGCGAATGGGCTGCGCAGCAGCCCCAAAGGTCTCAGCCTTCCTGCAACGCACGCGGCCGGTGGCTGCGGGCCTCGGCCTCCGGCGCCGTGGTCCCCTGCAGGTGGAAGTCGAACGCCAGCTCGGCAAAACGCTCGCCTTGCACGCCGCGATCACGCGCCGCAGCAGCGTCCTCGACAAACCGCAGCTCGCCGATCAAACCGTCGCGGGTGGCGTAGGCAAAGTCGTCCCACAGGTATTTGTCACCCTCGAAGTTGATCTGCGTGGTCAGGTGGCGGTGCCCCGGTGCCGAGATGAAGAAGTGCACGTGCGCCGGTCGCTGACCATGACGGCCGAGCAGGTCAAGGCACTCCTGGGTCGGGCCCTGCGGGTCGCAGCCATATCCCGACGGCACGATGGAGCGCGCACGGTAGCGCCCCTCGGCGTCGGTAATGATGCGGCGGCGCAGGTTGTACTCGGACTGGGTCGAGTCGAAGTACGAATAGGTACCTTGGGTGTTGGCGTGCCACAGGTCGACGGTGGCGCCGGCCAGCGGCTTGCCGTCGGCATCGAACACCTGCCCCTGCAGGAACATCACCACGCCGGGGTCGGTACCGTCGTCCATGCGCGCTTCGCCTTGTGCCAACGGCGCCCCGGCGACGTACAGCGGGCCTTCGATGGTACGCGGGGTGCCACCGCTCAGGCCGGCCTCAGCATCCTTGGCGTCCTGCAGCAGGTCGAGGAAGTGCTCGATACCCAGGCCTGCGGCCAGCAGGCCAGCCTCGTTACGGCCCCCCAGGCGGTTGAGGTAATCAATGGCGTGCCAGAACTCGTCTTCGGTGATTTCTAGGTCTTCGACCAGGCGCGCGGTGTCCTGCAGCACACGCAGGATGATCTGCTTGAAGCGCGGGCTGCCTTCGGCGTGGTCCAGGCCAGCCACTTTGTTGAAGAAGGCTTGAATGTCGGCAGTGTGGGAAATTTTCACGGTCATCGTGCGTACCTCATATTGTTCTTGTCAGGCAGACAGGTGCGGATCAGCGGTCGTCGCTGTGAATCGACGAGGGATGCCGGCACAGGCCGTCGACCTCGATGTCCATGTACGGGAACAGCGGCAGCTGCATCAGTGTGTCGTGCAGCGCCTCGACGCTGGGCACGTCGAACACGCTGTAGTTGGCGTAGTGCCCGGCAATGCGCCACAAGTGGCGCCAGGTCCCTTCACGTTGCAGGCGCTGGGCCAGTTCCTTTTCATCAGCCTTGAGCTGGGTGGCCTTGGCCGGGTCCATGTCGACCGGCAGTTTCACGGTCATCTTCACGTGGAACAGCATGATTATCTCCTTGTTGGCTGATCAGCGACGGGCGAAGCGCGCCAGGCGCTGTTCGTCCAGGGTCAGGCCCAGGCCTGGGGTGCGGGGGATGTGCAGTTGGAAGTCGCGGTACTGCGGCGGCTCGTTGACGATTTCTTCGGTCAGCAGCAGCGGGCCGAACAGCTCGGTGCCCCAGGTCAGTTGGCGCAGGGTAAGGAAGGCATGGGCCGAGGCCAGGGTGCCGATAGAGCCTTCGAGCATGGTGCCGCCATACAACGCTATACCGGCGGCCTCGGCGATTTGCGCAGTGCGCAACACAGCTCGCGGGCCACCGTTCTTGGCGATTTTCAGGGCGAAGATGCTGGCCGCGCCGTCGGCGGCCAGGCTGAAGGCGTCCTCGACGCTTTCGATCGACTCATCGGCCATGATCGGGGCCGGGCTGCGCTGGTTCAGGCGCACCTGGCCGCCACGGTTGATGCGCGAGATCGGTTGCTCGATCAGGTCAATACCGTTGTCGCCAAGCACCTGGCAAGCACGCACGGCCTGGGACTCGTCCCAGTACTGGTTGACGTCGACCCGCACGCTGGCACTGTCGCCCAGTTCGCGTTTTATCGTCACCACGTGCTTGATGTCCTGCTCCACCGGGTTGGCGCCAATCTTCAGCTTGAACACCCGGTGACGGCGAATTTCCAGCATGTGCTGCGCTTCGGCGATATCACGGGCGGTGTCGCCGCTGGCCAGGGTCCAGGCCACTTCCAGGCTGTCACGCACTCGGCCGCCCAGCAGCTCGCTCACCGGCAGCCCCAGGCGTTTGCCTTGGGCGTCGAGCAAGGCGCTTTCAATACCCGATTTGGCAAAAGTGTTGCCCTTGGCCAGCTTGTCCAGCTTGAGCATGGCCGCATTGATGTTGTCTGCCGCCAGGCCAATCAGCGCCGGAGCCAGGTGCGCGTCGATGTTGGCCTTGATGCCCTCGGGGCTTTCGTAGCCATACGCCAGGCCACCGATGGTGGTGGCCTCGCCGATACCTTCCACGCCATCGCTGCAGCGCACGCGCAATACCACCAAGGTCTGCTGCTGCATGGTGTGCATTGCCAGCTTGTGCGGGCGAATGGTCGGCAGGTCGACGATAATTGCATCAATACGTTCAATCAGCGCGCTTGTCATTGTGGCCAGGTCCCGTCAGGTCGGGCTGCCAGCTGCAGGCCCGAATGGTGCATTTACTTGATTGCTCAAGGATTGCGCGAGACCCTGATGACCGTCCAATATCAAATGAATCTCCCACCATACCCTGGAGGTCTGATGGAGCTGCGCCACCTGCGTTACTTCAAAGTCTTGGCCGAGACCCTGAACTTCACCCGCGCCGCCGAGCTGCTGCACATTGCCCAACCCCCCTTGAGCCGGCAGATCAGCCAGCTGGAGGACCAGCTCGGCACCCTGCTGGTCGTACGCGAACGCCCGCTGCGGCTGACCGAGGCCGGTCGTTTTTTTTACGAACAGACCTGCACCGTGCTGCAGCAACTGCAGAACATCAGCGACAACACCCGCCGCATTGGCCAGGGCCAGCGCCAGTGGCTGGGCATCGGGTTTGCCCCCTCGACCCTGTACAACGTGTTGCCAGAGCTGATCCGCGAGCTGCGCCAGGACAGCGAGCTGGAACTGGGCCTGAGCGAGATGACCACGCTGCAGCAGGTGGAAGCCTTGAAGAGCGGGCGCATCGACATCGCCTTCGGGCGCATTCGCATCGACGACGCGGCCATCCACCAAGAGGTTCTGCGGGAGGACCCGCTGGTGGCCGTGCTGCCCAAGGGCCACCCGCTGGCGGGCAGCCCGGTCAGCCTGGCGCAGCTGGCTGGCGAGGCGTTCATCCTCTACCCGGCCAACCCCCGGCCCAGTTATGCCGACCACGTGCTGGCGCTGTTTGCCCAGCATGGCATGAGCATCCGCGTCAGCCAGTGGGCCAACGAATTGCAGACGGCCATCGGCCTGGTGGCCGTCGGCGTGGGGGTAACGCTGGTGCCGGCGTCGGTACAACAGCAACACCGCACCGATATCGAATATGTCGGCTTGCTCGATAGCAGCGCCGTCAGCCCGATCATTCTGAGCCGGCGCAAGGGTGATGTGAGCCCGATCGTGCAGCGGTGCCTGGGGTTGATCGAGCAACAGGCACTATGAACAAAACTTGCACCCTGTGGGAGCGGGCGCGCCCGCGATCACGGGCAGAGCCCGTGCCATCCACCGCGTCGCCTGCTTCGCGGGCATGCCCGCTCCCACAGGGTATGTGTTGTGCTCAGGAATGCGCTTGAGCGCGGCGGCGGTAGGCCAGCAACAGGAACACGAACCACAACGGCATCACGCACAATGCCAGGCGGGTATCCGGCTGCAGTGCCAGCAACACCAGCACAAAGCCGAGAAAGCCCAGGGTCGTGACCGCCACCGGCACCCCGCCCGGCAACTTGAACACCGAAGCATTGTGCGCAGCCGGGTTGCGTTTGCGATACGCGAGGTACGCGGCAAGGATCATCGACCAGGTAAAGATCACCAGGATTGCCGACACGGTCGAAATCAGCGTGAACACCGTCATCACCTCCGGGATGATGAACAGCAGGCTCAACCCGATCAGCATGCACACGCCGGAAAACACCAGGCTGTACACCGGCACGCTCAGTGCCGAAAGCCTGGCGAACAGGGCCGGCGCGTTACGCCGCTCGGCCAGCCCGAACAGCATCCGGCAGCCCGAGTAGACACCGCTGTTGGCCGAAGAGGCAGCCGAGGTCAATACCACAAAGTTGATCATGCCGGCCGCCGCCGGAAAGCCGGCCAGCAGGAACAGTTCGACGAAGGGGCTGCGGTTGGCCGGCACCTCGGCCCACGACACCACGCTGATGATGCACACCAGCGCCAGGATGTAGAACAGCAGAATGCGCAAGGGGATGGTGTTGATGGCCTTGGGCAGCGAGCGATGAGGGTTCTTCGCTTCCGCTGCGGTGGTGCCGATCAGCTCGGTACCGGCAAAGGAAAACACGGCAATCTGGAACCCGGCAAAGAAACCGCTGATGCCATGGGGCAGCACCGCACCCGGCGCGACCACGTGCGACAGCGAGGCAACCACGCCATTGGGCGAGGTATAGGACGTGGCGATCATGACTGCTGCCGTGATGATCAACAGCACGATGGCGACGATCTTGATGATGCCGAACCAGAACTCTACCTCGCCAAAAATCCTCACCGCCAGCATGTTCAGCCCCAGCAGCACGAACAGGGTGAAGAACGCGGGTAGCCAGGCCGGTGCATCGGGGTACCAGTACTGGAAAAAACCGGCCACCACGACCACGTCCCCCACCACCGCCACGCTCCAGCTCAGCCAGTACGACCAGCTCAGCACAAAGCCGGCGCGCGAGCCCAGGTAATGGGCAACGATATCGGCGAACGACTTGAAGCGCAGGTCGGACAACAGCAACTCGCCCATGGCGCGCATGACGAAGAACACGAAGAACCCGAGGATGGCGTAGACCAACAGGATCGAGGTGCCGGACAGCGCGATCACCTTGCCCGAGCCCATGAACAGGCCGGTGCCAATGGCGCCCCCTATGGAAATCAGCTGGATGTGGCGGTTTTCCAGCGTGCGTTGCAGGTGCCCGTCACGGTCGGGCGTTACCGGTTTGCTTTGCTCAAGGCTTGCGGGCATGTCTTGCATGGCGACCTCTTGTTATTGTTGGCCTGTCACATGTCGCGGTGCCGTGGCGACGCCCATTACTGGCTTCGTCACGGCTTCTCAGGCGGGTTAGCGCGCGCTTTCAAAACCTTGCAAGGTGTTCACTGCGTTGATGCCGATTTCGTCGACCATGTAACCGCCCTCCATCACGAACAGGGTCGGGATACCGGCACTGGCGATCTCGGCGCCCATGCGCAGGAAGTCGTCGCTGGTAAGCTTGAAGTGGCTGATCGGGTCATCCTCGAAGGTGTCGACCCCCAGCGACACAACCAGAAACTGCGGCTTGTGCGCGACAATGCGCTTGAGTGCATCCTGCAAAGCCGGCTGGTACTGGGCCCAGCGGGTGCCCTTGCCCATCGGGTAGTTGGCGTTGAAACCTTCGCCAGCGCCTGCGCCTTGTTCATGGGCGTAGCCGGAAAAATACGGGTAGGACACGTGCGGGTCGCCATGCAGGGAGGCAAAGAACACATCGGGGCGATCGTAGAAGATGTTCTGTGTGCCGTTACCGTGGTGGAAGTCCACATCCAGCACAGCCACGCGCCTGGCGCCCTGGCTCAGGCAGCGCTCGGCGGCGATGGCGGCGTTGTTCAGGTAGCAATAGCCGCCCATGTATTCCCGGGCCGCATGGTGCCCCGGTGGGCGGCACAGGGCGAAGGCACTGTCGGCACCGTCGATGATGCGCTGCATGCCGGTCAAGGCAACGTCGGCGCTGCTGCGCACCGCCTCCCAGGTGCCGGCGGTGATCGGGGCCCCCGCGTCCATGGCATAAAAGCCCAGCTTGCCGTCGATGAAGCCGGGCTCACGGTCGATGGCCAGGTCGCGCACTGGCCACACCAGCGGCAGCGCATCGTGGGTTTTGCCGGTGGCGGCCCATTCCGACCAGGCGTTTTCCAGGAAGCTTACGTAGCGCTCGCTGTGCGCCGCCACGTAGCAGGCCCGGTCGAAGGCCTGTTCGGCAATGACATCGCCAAGGCCCGTGCTGCGCACCCGGGCCAGTACGGTGTCGGCACGCTGGGGGTTTTCGAACGATGGCGTAATGGCGCCGTCCTTGAGTTCCGAGCCATGGTGCAAGCGGTGATTGTTGCTAAAAACTGTCAGCACACGAATGTCCTTTTTCAAGGGGTTACCGGATAACCAATTTTCGCGCCTGAACCGTGAAAATGCTTTGCTTTATGCTCAGCCAAACCGGATGCTTGAGGAAATTAATCACAGAATTGGCCGGCAATGAGCAAAGCCTTTGCTATCGAACATTTGGACGACACCGACCGCGAGCTGCTGCGCCTTTTGCAGGAGGACGGCACCCTGTCGAGCGCTGCGCTGGGCGAGCGTTTGTCGATGACCGTGACGCCCTGCTGGCGCAGGCGCAAACGGCTGGAAGAGCTGGGCATCATCAAGGATTACCAGGCCAACCTCGACCGCAGGAAGCTGGGCTACGACGTGATGGCGTTTGCCCAGGTGCGCTTTGGCAACCATTCGGCCAACGCACCGGATGAGTTCGAGCAGGTGATATTGAAACTGCCGCAGGTGCTGTCCTGCCACAAGGTAACCGGCGAGGCTGACTATGTGCTGACGGTGTTGGCAAATGACCTGGAGAGTTATGGGCGATTCGTGGAAGAGGTGTTGCGCCGTCAGCCAGGCATTGCCTCGATCCAGTCAAGCCTGGCGCTGCGCGAAGTGAAGGCGGTTTCCCGTATCCCCGTGCCCTGAAACCCACCGCGCTGCGCTTTTGATTGTTGTAGGAGCAGCCTTGTGCTGCTCCTGCAGGGTGATGCGCTAGCCTGATTGATGGTGCAAGACAGTTGATCCCATAAAAAATCAAAAGCGGAGCGCACATGATCTGGGTTCGGCCTACTCCGGCAAGCTGTAGCGCTCGGCAAAGTACTGCCGGAAAAAGTCCACCGCCACCCGCACCTTGGCCGAGCTGGCCAGCGGCGAGGTGTATACCGCCCAGATATCCGCCGGCTGGTGATAGGCCTCCAGCACCTGCACCAGGCGCCCGTCCTGCAGGCTGTCATGCACATCCCACCATGAACGCAGCAGTATCCCTCGGCCATCCAGGCACCACTGGTGCGCCACTTCACCATGGTTGGTCGACAGGCCGCCCGTCACACGCACGCTTTCTTCACCCATCGGCCCCATCAGTTGCCACACACCAAACGGGTGGTCACGTTCCTTGATCACCAGGCAGTCGTGGCTGCCCAGGTCGCCCAGCACCTTGGGCGAACCCCGCCGCGCCAGGTAAGCCGGCGCAGCACAGAGCACCCGGCGGTTACGCGCCAGCGGCTTGGCGATCAGGTTGGGGGCAATGGCGTTGCCCACGCGGATGTCCAGGTCGACACCTTCGGCGATCAGGTCCACCAGGCGATCGTGCACATCCAGGCGAATGTCCAGCCGCGGGTAGCGCTCGGCCAGCTCCGACAAAGCCGGCGCCACGAAGCGCCGCCCCAGCCCCAGGCTGCTGGCGATGCGCAACTGCCCGGCCGGCTCGCGGTGCTGGGCGCTGATGTCATCACCCATGCGCTGTACGGCATCGAATATCTGCAAAGCCCACTGATACACCCGCTCCCCTTCCTCACTCACCGTCACCCGCCGCGTGGTGCGGTGCAACAAGCGCACTTCCAGTGTTTGCTCGAGCATGCGGATGCGTTTGCTGATATACGCCGCCGACATGCCCAGCTCATCGGCCACAGCCGCAAAGCTGGCGCGCTTGGCCACTTGCAGGAAGATATTGAGGTCGTCGAGGTTGGGCAGATTATTCACGTATCGTGTTCCAAGAATCCATGATTGGCGAGATTATCTCCGGCTCAAGCCCTTATAGCATGACCAGCACCTGTTCCCTAGACAACGAGTGCACCCCATGAGCAAGACGTTCAGAATCGCGGCAATCCCAGGCGACGGCATCGGCAACGAAGTACTGCCGGAAGGCATTCGGGTCGTCGAGGCCGCCGCGCGCAAGCACGGCCTGGACATCAGTTTCGAGTTCTTCGAGTGGGCCAGCTGCGACTACTACCTGGCCCACGGCAAGATGATGCCGGATGACTGGTTCGAACAGCTCAAAGGTTTCGACGCCCTGTACTTTGGTGCCGTAGGCTGGCCAGACAAAGTGCCGGACCACATCTCGCTGTGGGGTTCGCTGCTCAAGTTCCGCCGCGACTTCGACCAGTACGTGAACATTCGCCCGGTGCGCCTGTTCCCCGGCGTACCCTGCCCGCTGGCGGGTCGTGAACCCGGCGATATCGACTTCGTGGTCATCCGCGAAAACACCGAAGGCGAGTACTCGTCGCTGGGCGGGCGCATGTTCGAAGGCACCGAAAACGAGTTTGTGCTGCAGGAATCGGTGTTCACCCGCCGTGGCGTCGACCGCATTCTCAAGTACGCCTTCGAGGTGGCCCAGACCCGCGAGCGCAAGCACGTCACCTCGGCCACCAAGTCCAACGGCATGGCCGTGAGCATGCCGTACTGGGACGAGCGCACCGCAGCAATGGCAGCCAATTATCCGGAAATCAGCTGGGACAAGCAGCACATTGATATCCTCTGCGCCCGCTTTGTACTGCAACCGGACCGCTTCGACGTGGTCGTGGCCTCGAACCTGTTCGGCGATATCCTGTCCGACCTGGGCCCGGCGTGCGCCGGCACCATCGGCATCGCGCCTTCGGCCAACCTGAACCCCGAACGCAAATTCCCGTCGCTGTTCGAGCCGGTGCACGGCTCGGCGCCAGACATCTACGGCAAGAACATCGCCAACCCGATCGCGATGATCTGGTCCGGTGCACTGATGCTCGACTTCCTCGGCAACGAAGGCGCCGACCCACGCTACCGCGCCGCCCACGACGACATCCTCAAAGCCATCGAGCAGGTCATCGCCGCCGGTGACGTGACCCGCGACATGGGTGGCCAGCAGTCTACCCAGCAGGTGGGCCAGGCCATCACCGCGCTGATCGAAGCCTGATAACACCCGGGCCGATTGTCAGAAGTGTCT
Organism: Pseudomonas sp. NMI542_15; assembly: GCF_021283425.1. NCBI lineage: Bacteria > Pseudomonadati > Pseudomonadota > Gammaproteobacteria > Pseudomonadales > Pseudomonadaceae > Pseudomonas > Pseudomonas sp. NMI542_15. The sequence continues at coordinate 23,789 of NZ_JAJSRO010000009.1, forward strand.
GACAATCGGCCCTTTGCCTCTTGCGAGCGACGTGGATTGTATGCAAAATCTGTTAACCATTAGATATTGGTTAACCACTGGTTAACGGCCAAGGAAGGAGTGGTACCGCAACACCCCGGATGCCTGCCGGGTATAACAAGTACGCCAACGTCCAGGAGACGATGATGTCGCACAAGAATAAAAAGATTGATGTGTTCCTGATTACCGTGAGCCTGATCGCCGTATTGCTCACCGTGATCGGCCTTGCAGCCTTCCCCGCCCAGGCTGAAAGCGCCGCCAACCAGTTGTTCGAGCTGTCCACCCGCACCTTCGGTACCAGCGTGCAGGTGCTGGTGTTTGGCAGTACCCTGGCCGTGCTGTACCTGGCCTTCAGCAAGTACGGCAACATCCGCCTGGGCAGTGGCAAGCCTGAATATGCCACCGCCACCTGGGTGTTCATGTTCATCTGTGCCGGCATGGGTTCGTCGACCCTCTACTGGGGCGTGATGGAATGGGCCTACTACTACCAGACCCCAGGCCTGAACATCGCTGCTGCCACCCCCAAGGCACTCGAGTACAGCGTGGGCTACTCGTTCTTCCACTGGGGCATCAGCGCCTGGTCGATCTACGCCCTGGCATCACTGGCCATGGCCTACCACTTCCATGTACGCAAGAAGAGCGGCCTGAACCTGGCTTCGGTTATCGAAGCGGTGACGGGCTTCAAGGCCACCGGGCCGGTAGGCCGGAGCGTCGACCTGATCTTCCTGCTGACCATGATGGGCGCACTGACTGTGTCGCTGGCCCTCACCGCCTCGACCCTGACCCGCGGCCTGCATGACCTGACCGGCACCCCGGATACCTTCACCGTGCAATTGATGGTGATCGGTGGCGTCGCAGTGATGTTCTCGCTCAGCTCTTACATCGGTATCGATGGTGGCCTGCAGCGCCTGAGCAAGATGGTGTGCATCGGCGCGCTGGTGTTTGCCGCTGTCGTCCTGCTGGTGGGCCCGACCCAGTTCACCCTCAACAACACCGCCAACTCGATTGGCCTGATGATCCAGAACTACGTGCACATGAGCCTGTTCACCGACCCGGCGGGCGACGGCGCCTTCACCCGCAACTGGACAGTATTCTACTGGCTGTGGTGGGTGTCGTACGCCCCGGGTGTGGCCATGTTCGTCACCCGCGTTTCGCGCGGTCGGCAGATCAAGGAAGTGGTCCTGGCCCTGCTGCTGGGCGGCAGTTTCGGTTGCTGGTTCTTCTTCGGCGCGCTGGAAAGCTACAGCATGCACCAGTTCATCACCGGCGCCGTGGATGTACCGAAAATGCTCGCCGAACAAGGCGGCGAATCGGCCGTGACGCACCTGCTGCTGGCCTTGCCGTGGGGCCAGGTGTTCCTCGGTGTGTACCTGTTCATCATGGCCATCTTCTGTGCCTCGCACATGGATGCCGCGGCCTATGCGGTGGCTGCCACCAGCACCCGCAACCTGCGTGAAGGTGACGACCCGACACCCACCCACCGCCTGTTCTGGTGCGTGGTGCTGACCCTGGTGCCACTGGCCATGCTGTTCGCCAAGGCCTCGCTGTCGACCATGAAGACCGCCGTGGTGCTCACTGCAATCCCGTTCATGGTGATTCTGCTGGTGAAGATCTATGGCTTTTTCAAGTGGATGATCGCCGACTACGGCCAGGTACCGGCCCACGTCATCGAGGAAGAGGCAGCACGGATGGCCGGTGAAGCCCCTGCCGAACACGCCCCGCGCAGTGCAGCTGCGGTGCACTGATTAACCCTGTAAGAGCGAGCTTGCCCGCGATGGGCTGCCTAGCAGCCCCCTTGCTGTCTGCAATTTTTTTTGCCTGGCCTGTTAACCGGCAGGTACGCGTTAACCAACAACTATAAACCGAGCTTGTGAGAAACCTGTCATGAACGACTTCAAACGCCTGCCCGCCGATTTCTGTGCGAACGCCGACGAGGCCTTCACCATCCCGGCCAATTTCTACACCAAGGCCGCAGTGTTCGAACACGAGAAAGAAGCCATCTTCGCCCGCAGCTGGATCTGCGTGGGCCACCGCAGCGAAGTGGCAGACAACAATGCCTACATCACCCGCGAAGTGATCGGCGAAAGCATCATCGTCGTACGCGGCCGTGACAGCGTGCTGCGTGCGTTCTACAACGTCTGCCCGCACCGTGGCCACCAGCTGCTCAGCGGTAGCGGCAAGGCCAAAAACGTCATCACCTGCCCGTACCACGCCTGGACCTTCAAACTCGACGGCGAACTGGCCCACGCCCGCAATTGCGACAACGTGGTCAACTTCGACAAAGAGAACTCCACCCTGGTGCAGCTGCGCGTCGAGGAATACGCCGGCTTCATCTTCATCAACATGGACATGGAGGCCGGCTCCGTCGAAGATCAGCTGCCAGGCATGCAAGCACGCATGCGTGAAGCCTGCGCGGTCATCGACGACCTGCACCTGGCGGCGCGCTTCGTCAGTGACACCCCGGCCAACTGGAAGTCGATCGTCGACAACTACCTGGAATGCTACCACTGCGCCCCGGCGCATCCAGGCTTCTCCGACTCGGTCGACGTCGGCCAGTACAGCCACACCATGCACGGTAACTGGACCCTGCAATATGGCCTGGCCAAGCCTTCGGAGCAGTCGTTCAAGTTCGACGAAACCGTGAAAGACCCGTCGTTCGCCGGCTTCTGGGCCTGGCCGTGCACCATGTTCAACGTGCCGCCAGGGGCCAACTTCATGACCGTGATCTATGAGTTCCCGGTCGATGCCGAAACCACCCTGCAGCACTACGACATCTACTTCCTGAACAAGGACATCACCGAAGAGCAGCAGAAGTTGATCGACTGGTACCGCGAAGTGTTCCGCCCAGAAGACCTGCGCCTGGTCGAAAGCGTGCAGAAGGGCCTGAAGTCGCGTGGCTACCGTGGCCAGGGCCGCATCATGGCCGACCGCGAGCGCAGTGGCATGAGCGAACACGGCATTGCCCACTTCCACAACCTGATCGCCGTGGCCCACCTCGACGATTGATGGCAACCGCTCCACGTTTATTGGCACGTAAAGGTGCGCGGCAGGGCCTGCCGCGCACCCAGGCAGTCGAGGTGAACCATGGCCAACACTTATGAAATGTTCAGCGTGCGCGTGACCGACGTGGAACACGCCACACCGCTGATCAAGCGCTTTACCCTGGCCCGCGAAGACGGCGCGGCGATGCCCGCCTTCACCGGCGGCAGCCACGTCATCGTGCAGATGCAAGGCGCTGACGGCAACCAGTTCAGTAACGCCTACTCGTTGATGAGCGACCCGCGTGACACCCGCAGCTACCAGATCGGCGTGCGCCTGGAAGAACAGTCCAAGGGGGGCTCGGCGTTCATGCACCAACAGGTGGAAGTCGGCACCCGCCTGACCATCTCCTCGCCCAACAACCTCTTCGCCCTGGACCCTTCGGCCGGCCGGCACGTGCTGATTGCCGGCGGCATCGGCATTACCCCGTTCCTGGCGCAACTGCATGAGCTGGAAGGCGGCAGCGCCGACTACGAGCTGCACTATGCTTTCCGCGCGCCAGAGCACGGCGCGTTCCAGGACCAGTTGGCCAACGGCCCGCACGCTGCACGCACCCAGTTCTACATCGACAGCCTCGACCGCAAGCTTGACCTGGCCGCCCTGTGCGCGGGGCTGGACGAGCAAGCGCACCTGTACGTGTGCGGACCAAAACCGCTGATCGATGCGGTCATCGCCTGCGCCGCCAAGGCCGGCATTGCCGAGCAGCGCGTGCATTGGGAACAGTTTGCCGCCACCCCGGTCACCGGCAGTGCCTTTACCGTGGTGCTGGCGCAATCGGGCGTGGAACTGCAGGTGGAAGAAGGCATGACCATTCTGCAAGCCATCGAGAAGTCCAAGGCTGCCAAGGTCGAGTGCCTGTGCCGCGAAGGTGTGTGCGGTACGTGCGAGACGGCCATCCTCGAGGGTGAAGCCGAGCATTACGACCAGTACCTGAGCGATGAAGAGAAAGCGGCGCAGCAGAGCATCATGCTGTGCGTTTCCCGCGCCCGTACGGCGCGGCTGGTGCTGGACCTTTAACAACCGCCCGGCTGATGTTGCCTGTGCCGGCGATGAGGCCAGTGCAGGCAGCACAAGGTTCTCCCCAAAAGAGGCAGCGTGAGGACCCGTCAACCAAAAGTTGACAGCTTGGGTATACTGGCAGGCTCTTGGCCCAGATCAGGACACGCTGCCGATGTTGGAAAACAGCTTCGCCTTCCGCCTCAAGGAACTGCTCGAGCATCACAAGCTGACCCTGCAAGCCGTGGGCACGGCCTTGGGCATCTCGCGCACCGCCGTGCACAAGTGGACCCGCGGCGGCGAGATCGACTACGACAACCTGCGCAAGCTGGCCGACTTTCTCAAGGTCAACTGGATCTGGTTGCGCTATGGCGACGAAGCACTGCAGAACATCCAGCAACCGCAGGTGGTCGAGCTGCCGATGACGGATGTGCGTCGGCGCCTGACCGCCGAGATCATGGAAAGCGAAACGCGCATGAAGCTCGCCCAGGAAGGCGCACGCATCGTCACCTGGGAATGGAACCTGATCAGCGACGAAGTCACCTACTCGCCCAACGTCGAGCAGGTCTATGGCTGGCCGGTGCGGCACAACGAAGACTTCTGGAAGCACCTGCCCGACGAAGACGTGCAGCGCATGCAGCTGATGTACGCCGACGCGGTGGCAGACGGCGGTGGCTGTGAATGTGACTTCCGCATTGCCCGCCCGGACGGTGAAGTGCGCTGGATTTCTTCCCGCGCCACGGTGGTACGCGACAGCGCCGGGCGGTCGGTGAAGATGGTCGGCATCAGCATGGACAACACCGAACGCCAAGTGGCCCAGCAGGCGCTAAGCCAGAGCGAGGAACGCTTCCGGGCAATCTTCGAGCTGGCCTGGGGCGCCCTGGCCTACATCGACCCGGACGGCACCTGGCAGCGGGTCAACAACAGCCTGTGCGAGTTGCTGGGCTACCGCGCCGAAGAGCTTTACGGCATGACCTTCCAGCAGATCACCCACGCTGACGATCTGGCGCAGAACCTGCAGTTGCTGCAACGCATGCTGGCCGGTGAAACCGAGCGTTACGAAGTGGAAAAACGCGTGCGCCGCAAGAATGGCGAGTACATCTGGGTACGCGCCCGCACCTCACTGCAGCGCCGGGACAGCGGCGAACCGGAACACCTGATCAGCGTGTTCGAAGACATCAGCGCCGAGCGCCAGGAGCATGAGCGGCTACAGGCGCACATCGCCGCGCTGGAGGCCCGCCTGGCCGCTTCGTGAACTACCCGAAATTTCAAAACTGACGCGGTCCCTGTGGGAGCGGGCATGCCCGCTCCCACAGGGACCGCAAAAACTTCTAGATTTTCAGCTGATCGCCGCGCAACCAGTCGATAAACCGTGCAAACAACTCGGACTGCGAGTTGATCTCCAGCTTCAGGTACAGGTTCTTGCGGTGCATGCGCACCGTCTCCGGTGAGATGCCCAGCGCCAGCGCGGTCGACTTCACCGAGTGCCCGCGCAAGATCATGTGTGCCACCTCCCGCTCACGGTCGGTCAGCACCTGGCAACCAAAGCTGTCGAACGCTGCCTGCAGGCTGCCGTGTTCGGCCGATGCTGCGCCGGGCTCCAGGTTATGCCGGGCATAACGCCCCAACAGTTCCCGCACCATCGGCTCCAGCGCCCGCAGCAAGTCGACCTGCCCGGCACTCAGAGGCGTGCCGCTGCAACCCTGGAACAGGCTCAGCGACAGCTTGCGCCCAGCGCTGAGATCGACGATGTAGTAGCTGTCTTCGCTGCAACCGGTGCCCAGGTAATAGGCCTTGTAATAGTCGCTGTCGAAGAAGTTGTCCGGGGCGATTTCCTGCAGGTGGTAAAAGCCTTCGGCCAGGCCGCTTTGCACGGCGAGGCAGAACGGGTCGAGCAAGTAGCCGGCACTGAAATAACGCTCCAGCACCGCAGCGCGGTGCAGCTCGGGAATGCCCTGCTGGTAGAGCAGCTGCGGCGCGCGCCCCTGGCACTCAAGGCTGATCATCATCGATTCCACCTGCACCAGCTGGCCAATGGCAGCGGCCACATACTCCAACGCCTCGGGCGTTTCGCTATTGGCCAAAGCACGCTGCAGCGCCGCATGCCATTGCTGCAGCGCGCCCATTGTCAGGGTAAGCGGGGTGTCGGGAGTGGCCTGGGTCATGCCCGGCAGTCTAGCCTGCCGGGTACGCCCGCGCACAGCCCTTTGCGCCAGGTTCATCGGCCTTGGTACAGGCCAAGCGCCGTGAGTTCGCGCGCGGTTTCGAGGATGCACTGGCGCAAGGTTTCGACAATCTCGTCCACCTGCGCATGGGTGATGATCAGCGGTGGCGACATCACGTTCAGGTGCATGATCGGGCGCACCAGCAAGCCGCGGGCCTGGGCCTTGCTGTGGATGCGCTCGCCGATGTTTACCTCATCCGCGAACAGCGCCTTGCTGGCTTTGTCGGCGACAAACTCGACGCAGGCCATCAGCTTGATGCAACGCACATCACCCACCAGCGGCAACTCGCGCAGGCTTTGCAGGCGCTGCTCCAGGTAGCCACCCACGTCCTTGACGTGATCGAGCAGCTGCTCGCGCTCGATAATCTCGATGTTCTTCAGCGCCGCTGTACAGCACACCGGGTGACCACTGTAGGTAAAGCCATGGGTGAAGCAGCGGCCCTTGCCCGGCTCGGCAATCACTTCCCAGATACGCTCGGAGAAGATACACGCGCCCAGCGGCAGATAGGCCGAGGTCAGGCCCTTGGCGGTGGTGATGATATCGGGGGTGACGCCAAACAGTTCTTCACTGGCGAAGAAGGTGCCCAGGCGCCCGAACGAGGTCACCACCTCGTCGGCGACGAACAGGATGTCGTAGGTCTGGCACAGTTGCCACATGCGCTGGAAGTAGCCCTTGGGCGGGATGATCACCCCGCCCGAGCCCATGATCGGTTCGGCAAAGAACGCGGCCACGTTGTCGGCGCCCAGCGACAGGATCTTGTCCTCGAACTCGGCCACCAGGAAGTCGAGGAACTCGGCCTCGTCCATTTCGTGCGGGGCGCGGTACGGGTTGGGGTTGGAGACGTGGTGGATCAGGTCGTGGTGATAGTCGAACTCCGGCACCCGGTCGGCGGCCTTGTTGCCAATCGACATGGTCAGGGTAGTAGAGCCGTGGTAGGCGTTGTAGCGGGCGATGATGTGCTTCTTGTGTGGCTTGCCGCGGCAGTTCTGGTAGTACTGGATCAGCCGGTAGGCGGTGTCGACAGCAGTCGAGCCGCCGGTGGTGAGGAACACGTGGTTCAGGTCGCCCGGTGCCAGCTGCGCAAGCTTCTGGCACAGCTCGATGGCCACAGCGTTGGCCATGTCGGAGAACGGGTTCGAATACGCCAGCTGACGCACCTGGTCGGCGATGGCCAGGGCCATTTCCTCGCGACCCAGGCCGATGTTGGTGCACCACATGCCGCCGACGGCATCGAGGAAACGGTTGCCGTGGCTGTCACGAATGTAGGCGCCCTCGCCGGCGACGATGTTCAGCGCGCCTTGCTCGCGGTGCTCGTCGAACACATGGTAGCCGTGCATGTAGTGGGCCTTGTCGGCTTCCACCAGCGGGTCGTGGGCGATAGCGAATGCTTTGCTTGGGGTGGCCATGGGCAGCTCCTTGGCGAGAATTTTTGGGCAGTGTTCAGAAACCGGTCTTGACCGTGCTCCAGACCCGGGTGATGGCGCGCATATCCTTGGGGCTCTGGGTTTTCTGCGCGAACAGGCGCTCACGGGTTTGTGCGTCGGGGTAGATGGCCGGGTCCTGGCGGATATCGTCACGCACCAGCGCGGTGGCGGCGGCGTTGCTGTTGGCGTAGTGGATGTAGTCAGTGACCTTGGCCATGGTCTGCGGCTGCAGCAGGAACTCGATGAAGCGGTGGGCGTTGGCCGCGTGCGGCGCATCCTTGGGGATGTACAGGTTGTCGAACCAGATCAGCGAACCTTCCTGGGGGATGAAGAACGACAGTTTGATGTCCTTCTTCGCTTCCACCGCACGGGCCTGGGCGGTGGCGTAGTCACCGGACCAGGTCAGCGCCAGGCAGACATCGCCGTTGGGCAGGCTGGTGAGGTAGTTGACCGAGTCGAACTTGCGAATGTAGGGGCGGATGCCCAGCAGCAGTTGTTCGGCAGCCTTGAGGTCGGCGGCCGACGCGCTGCGCGGGTCCTTGCCCAGGTACTGCAGGGCGAGCGGGATGACCTCGGTGGGCGCGTCCATCAAGGTCACGCCGCAGTCAGCGAAGCGCGAGACGATCTTGGGGTCGAACAGCATGGCCAGCGAACCGATCGGCGCATCGGGCATGCGCGCGGTGATCTTGTCGACGTTGTAAGTGACCCCCGAGCTGCCCCAGGTGTAGGGCGCCGAGTACTTCATGCCAGGGTCGTAACCCTGCAGGTTGTTGACCACCTGCTGATCGAGGTTTTGCCAGCTGGGCAGTTGCTGCTTGTCCAGTGCCTGGAACACGCCGGCGCTGATCAGCGGGGGGACCAGCGAGGCGTTGAGCATGACCAGGTCGTAGCCGGAGCGGCCGGTCAGCAGTTTGGTCTGTACCGTTTCGTAGCCGTCGAAGGTGTCGTAGATGACCTTGATGCCGGTGGCCTTCTCGAAGTCGGCCAGGGTGGTTTCGCCGATGTAGTCGGTCCAGTTGTACAGCCGTAGCGTGTTGGCGCTGTCTACCTCTGTCGCCTGGGCCAGGCTGGCACCAGACGCCAGCAGCAGACCACCAATCACCTTCAGTACCTTGCGCATGGCAACTCCATCGTGTGAGTGCTCCGGATCGAGCCGATGGGTTCACTATCGAGGGATTTGCCGAGGGGCAACATACCCCGAATGTGTGGGTGGTCGTTTTTAGTGCTTCGCTGAGTGCGCGCTTTTTTGTAGGAGCGGCCTTGTGTCGCGATGGGCTGCGACAGCAGCCCCGACAATTTGTACTGGGGCGCAGATCCTGGGGCTGCGGCGCAGCCCATCGCGACACAAGGCCGCTCCTACAGGGGGCTGCGCACGACTCAAGATAGAGGGTAAAGCGCCTCATCGAACTGGGCCAGGCGTGGGAACACCAATGGCTGGTCGTCCGAGAGCTGCTCCAGGCGCTGCCGGTATTGCTGCAAAAAGTCCTGGCGCGCCTCATCGCTGATATACGGCACATGCCAGGCCACGAATGGCGGCAGCACTTCAAGCCCCACATAAGCCAGCGTGCCCCGCAGTATCGGCCGCAGCATGTCTTCCAGCGGCCCATGAATCGCCCCTTCGCCAAACATGTGCTCGCGCCCGCCCAGGGTCACGGTCACCAGCGCCTTCTTGCCCGCCAACCCGCCCTGGTCGTAGAAACGCTTGCCGCCATAGCACACCCCCGACACCAGCACCCGGTCGATCCAGCCCTTGAGCATGGCCGGGGCCGAGAACCAGAAGATCGGGAAGTTCAGCACCAGCAAGTCGGCCCACAACAACTTGTCCAGCTCCTGCTGGATATCCTCGGCAAGGGCGCCGCGCTTGACCCCCTGGCGCTGCTCCAGGGCATACACCAGGTACTCGGGGTTCTCACGCTGGGTGAAGTCATCGGCACTGGCCACCGGGTTCCAGCCCATGGCGTACAGGTCGCTGACCTGCACCTGGTGGCCCTGGGCGCGGAAGGTTTCCACGGCCTGGTCGCGCAGGGCAGCGGTGAACGATTGCGGCTCGGGGTGAGCGTGGATGATCAGTACATTCACAAACATTCTCCTTACACAAAACAGGTTGTCTTGCAGCGGTGGCTCAGCACTGTACGGCTTTCACCTCGACGAACTCCGCCAGGCCCTCTTCGCCCCACTCGCGGCCGTTGCCCGACTGCTTGTAGCCACCAAACGGCGCCCGGTAGTTGAACCCGCCCCCGTTGATGAAGCACTGCCCGGCCCGAATCTGCCGCGCCAGCGCCAGGCCGTGCTCGCGGCTGCCCGCCCACACCGCGCTGGACAGGCCGAACGGCGAGTCATTGGCCAGCGCCAGCGCCTGGGCCTCGTCGGCGTAGGGGATCAGGCACAGCACCGGGCCGAAGATTTCTTCCTGGGCAATGCGCATGCGGTTGTCGACGTCGGCGAACAACGTGGGCGCCACGTAGAACCCGCGCTCGAAGCCGCCGCTATCACCACCGCACAACAAGCGCGCGCCCTCCTCCTGGCCCTGGCGAATGTAGTCGAGCACCGTGCGCCGCTGGCCTGCCGAACACATCGGCCCGAGAAAACTGGCCGGGTCACGCGGGTCGCCCATGACCAGTGCGCGGGTTTCGGCCTCGGCGATTTCCAGCGCCTCGGCGTAGCGGCTGGCCGGCAGCAGCATACGGGTCAGTGCCGTGCAGGTCTGCCCCGAGTTGATCATCACGTCCTGCACGCCATGGCGCACCGCAGCGTGCAGGTCGGCATCGGCGGTAATCAGAAACGGTGATTTGCCACCCAGCTCCAGGCACACCCGCTTCACCGTCGGCGCGGCCGCTTGTGCCACCCGGACACCGGCACCGGTTGAACCGGTGAACGACACCATGTCCACCTGCGGGTGCCGGGCCAGGGCCTCACCCACCTTTGCCCCCGGGCCGCTGACCAGGTTGAACACCCCGGCCGGCAGGCCGATGGCGTCGATCATTTCGGCCAGTAAAAACGCGTGCAACGGCGTTTCCTGGCTGGGCTTGACCACCACCGTGCAGCCGGCGGCCAAGGCCGGCGCCAGCTTGCCGATCATCTGGTGCAGCGGGTAATTCCATGGGTTGATGAAAGCGCACACGCCAACGGCCTCACGGTACACCATCGAATTGCCGACTTCGCGCACCTCATCCATCAACCCGGTCAGTTCGGCGTACTGCGCAAGCCCCACAATCGGGCCTTCGACCTGCACCGCCTGGCACCACTGCACCGGCATGCCCAGTTCGTCGGTAATGGCCCCGGCCATTTCCGCCGCGTGGCATTTCAGCTGCACCACCAACGCCTGGATGTACCCTGCACGCACACTGGACGGCGTGCGCGACCAGCCAGCGAAAGCCCGCCGCGCCGCCATCACTGCCCGCTCGACATCCGCCTCGCCACCCAGTGGTACCCGGCCAATGGCCTGCTCGGTGGCCGGGTCGATCACCTCAGCCATACCCTGCCCACTCGGCACCTGCCAGGCGCCATCGATGTACAGCCGCGCATACTCACGCATGGCCGTACTCCCGTTTCAGCTCGTCGGCACAGCGGGCGATGCGCTGGCAGGCATCGACCAGCGCCGCATCGCCCAGCACCAGGCCCAGGCGGATATGCCCGGCAGCACTGGGGCCGAACGCTTCGCCGGCGAGTACCGACACGCCCTGGCGGTCCAGCAGGCGGTCGGCAAAGGCCTGGGCACTTACGCCGGTCTCACGGATATCAACCATCACGAACATGCCACCATCGGGCTTCAGTGCCTTCAGGCCCGGGCAGCCGGCCAGCTGTTCGCACACCAGGTCACGGCGCTGGCGGTAGGCCTCGCGCATGGCGGCCAGCTCGGGCAACGGCTGCTCCAGCGCCACCACAGCGGCGTCCTGAATGAAATCGGGCGAGCCATACAACATGCACAGGGCGAGGTTTTCCAGGTGGGCGGCCAGCTCGGCCGAACCCACTACCCAGCCCACCCGCCAGCCGGTCATGGCATGGGACTTCGACAGGCTGTTGAGGGTGGCGGTGCGTTCGGCCATGCCCGGCAGGCTGGCAGGGCTGACATGCTCGCCCTCGTACAGCAATTCGCTGTACACCTCGTCAGAGATCAGCCACAGGTCGTGGGCGATGCACAGTTCGGCCAGTGCTTCCCAGGTAGTACGGGGCAGGCTTGCCCCCGACGGGTTGTGCGGGCTGTTCAAGGCCAGCGCGCGGGTGCGCGGGGTGATGCGCTCGGCCACGTCTTGCGGGCATACCCGAAAGCCGTTTTCCGGCTTGACCGGCACCGGCACCACCTTGGCCCCACAGGCACCGAACACCGCCTCATAGGTCACATACATCGGTTCGGCGACAAGCACCTCGTCGCCTGGGTCCAGTACGCACTGGGCCACGCAGTACAGCGCGCACTGGGCCCCTGCCAGCACCGTCACCTGGTCGGCGTCGACGGCCTGACCGCTACGCTGCTGGTGGCGCCTGGCAATGGCCTGGCGCAGGGCCAGCTTGCCGCGTACATCGGCGTAATGGGTGTGACCCGCCTGCAGGCTGTCGATGGCCGCCTCGACAATCGGCGCGGGGGTGTCGAAGTCCGGGTCACCCACCGACAACAGCAGGATGTCCTTGCCTTCGGCCTGCAGCGCCAGGGCGCGGTAGTGGATGTCCCAGGCCGCAGCCCCGTCGCCGGCGATGCGTTGGGTGAGCTTGGCGTAGCGCATGGTAATCTCCCTTCTTTGGCGGTTTCAGTCGACGAGGATCTTCGGGTTGGAACTGCCCCACACGGTGTACAGGTCGGCCAGCAGCGCGCCGTTGATTTCTTCCATCTCGGCCTGGGTGATTTCGCCCCCGGCCTGCTTGCCGAACAGCACCACTTCGTTGCCGCCCTTCACGTCCGGGAAGTCGGTGACATCGACCATCAGCGTGTTCATCGACACCTTGCCCACCACCGGTATGCGGTGGCCGTTGATCAGCACATGGCCCTTGTTGGTGAACACCCGGCGATAGCCATCGGAATAACCGACGGTGATGTTGGCCAGGCGCGAATCACGGGCCAGGGTGAAGGTGCGGTCGTAGCCGACGGTGTTGCCGGCCGGGTAACTGTGCACCGCCGCCACGTGCGACTTGAACTGCATGGCGCGTTGGTACTCGGTGCGCGCCGGCACGGTGTCACCGAACAGCGCGCCGCCGGTGCGTACCATGTCCAGGCGCGCCTCCGGCACCTCCAGGGTAGCGAACGAGTTGGCGGCGTGCAGGGTGAGCTTGCTGCGGTCGAGCTTCGCGTGCTTGATCAACCAATCGGTCTGCTCGTTGAAGGCCGCCAGGCCCTTGCGGACATCGTCCTTGTCTTCGACGGCGAAGTGGGTCATCAGCGCAACCAGCTTGAGGTGCTTCTGATCGGTGATCTGCAGCGCTTCGCCACGGCCGGACCAGGTCGCCATCTCCACACCGTTGCGGCTCATGCCACTGGAGTTGAGCGCCATATGTATGCGCAGGGTCTTGCCGTGGCGTGCGGCGATGGCATCGACCTGGCGGGCAAATTCGGCGCTGCCGACCAGCTCTTCCATGTCGTACTGCAAGGCATCTTCCAGCTCGCTGAGGCTGGCCAGGCGTACCCGCACCAGTTGCCCGGTGAAGCCACTGGCGCGGACCACGCGGGCCTCCTCGTTGCTGGCCACCGCCACGCAGGGCACGCCCTGGGCAATGATAGACGGCATCACCAGGCCGATACCGTGGCCATAGGCGTCAGCCTTGAGCACGGCGCACAGCCTGGACTTGCCAGCCAGCTCGGCCTGCAGGGTGCGGATGTTGTGTTGCAGGGCGCTGGCGCTGACTTCGACCCAGGCGTTGCTGTTCTGCACGGTCAGGGCGTTGGTGCCATTGTCCATCGACAGCGGAGGTGCGGCATACAGGGGGGCTTGACCGGTGATCAGCAGGGCCAGGGATGCGGCCAGCAGGGTGCGGCGAAATGGCATGTCGGTTTCTCTTGTTCTTGTCGTTGTGCGCGTCTTAACAGACGCAGGTGTGTTTGAGTTCGATGAAAGTAACGCCGGGGGTGGCGAAACCACTGGCCAGGTCGGCCTGCAGCGCGTCCAGGTCACGCGGCTGGCGCACCGCGCAACCAAAGGCACGGGCCAGGCCGATGAAGTCCGGGTTACGCGGCAGCACGCCGACCGGCTCGATGTTCAGGCCGAGCATGTCATCGCGGATCTGGCCGAGGGCGTCGTTGTTCCACAGCAGCACCACCAAAGGCCGGTCCAGCTCCTCCACGGCAGTGGCGAGCTCCTGGGCGGTATAAAGAAAACCACCGTCGCCCACCAGCACCAGGCCCGGGCGGTGGCCGGTGGCAAGCATGCCGCCGATGCCGGCCGGCAGGCCGTAGCCAAGGGTGCCGTAGCCAGTGGGGTGCAGCCAGCTGCGCGGCGCCCGGCTGGCGAAAGCGTAGTTGCCGGTGTAGGCCAGTTGGGTCATGTCGCTGCTGATGAACGCCTCATCGGGCAGCACGGCGGCGATGCGGTCCAGAATGGCCTGATGCGTGGCCTGCAACGGTGCATGCCCGGTGCGGATGGCCTGGCGCAACTGGCTGACCGCTTCGCTGGCCTGAGCCGGGTCCCGGTCGAGTGCTGGCAGGTGTTCGAGCAAGCCGGCCAGGGTTTGCCGGGCATCTCCCGGCAAGGCAATGGCACAGGGGTAGAAGTCGTTGAACTTGCGTGGGTCGATGTCCACCCGCAGCAGCTCGCCAGTGATTGGCAGGCGCTCGCGCCAGAAGTCGGTGTCGGCCATTTCGGTGCCCACTGCCAGCACCACATCGGCTTGGCTGATCAACTGCCAACCAGGCTCCACGCACAGGCTGGAACCCGCATTCAATGGCGCCTGCGCCGGCAGCAGGCCCTTGCCGGCCACGCTGGTGAATACTGGTGCGGCCAGCCGGGTGCTCAACTGCGCCAGCTGTTCAGCCGCGTGCAGCGCACCGCCACCGGCGATGATCATTGGCCGCTTGGCCGCTGCCAGCTTCAGGGCAGCCTGGTCGAGGGTTTCGCGGCACGGCTGGCCACGCTCGGGGCGGCGTGCCACCTCATCGCTCCAGTCACGGCTGACGGGTGCGGCCAGCACGTCCAGCGGCACCGAAATGTGCACCGGGCGCGGCCGTTCACTGTCGAAGACGGCCCAGGCACGGGCAATCAGCTCGGGCAGGTCGTCGCCACGCAACGCCACCGCCGAAAATGCGGTGATCGGCGCGGTCATGGCACGTTGGTCCTGGGTTTCGTGCAGGCAGCCCCAGCCCTTGCCCAGGCTGGCGGTATGGTTGACGCTGGAAATCACCAGCATCGGAATGGAATCGGCATAGGCCTGGCCGATGGCGGTGGCGGCGTTGGTCACCCCCGGGCCGGTGATGACAAAGCACACGCCCGGCTTGCCGCTCACCCGCGCATAGCCGTCTGCCATGAAACCGGCGCCCTGCTCATGGCGGGTAAGCACATGGCGGATACCGCTGCCCGGCAGGCCGCGGTACAACTCCAGGGTGTGCACACCCGGGATACCGAACACGGTCTGCACGCCATAGTTGGCCAAAAGGCGCACCAGTGCCTGGCCGGCAGTCAGGGTAAGGTCATTCATGTCGTTCTCCTTGCGCTTGGCCGAGGCGGATCAGCGCGTCGACCGCGAGGGTGCCGTGGGCACCGACCATCAGTGGGTTCACATCCAGTTCCAGCAGTTGCCCGGCGTTTTCGCAGGCATAGTCGGCTACCGCGCGGATGGCTGCGACCAAGGCGTCCAGGTCGGCGGCCGGCCGGCCACGGAAACCTTGCAGCAGGCTGGCGCTGCGCAGGCTCAGCAACGCGGCGCGGATGGCGCTGTCGGTAGTGGGCAGCAACAGGCTGACACTGTCCTTGAGCAGTTCGACCAGCACGCCACCGGCGCCGATTACCAACGCCAGGGCAAAGTCGTGTTCACGTTTGATGCCCACTATCAGCTCGGCCAGTGGCGGCGCGGCCATGGGTTCGAGCAGTATCTGGTCGAACGCTACCTGTGGGGCATAGGCAGCGATACGCTGGCGCATCTGTACCAGTGCAGCCTCCAGGGCAGCGGCATCGCGCAGGTTAAGTGCCACCGCACCGGCTTCGGTCTTGTGCGGCAGTTGTGCGCTGACCGCCTTCAGTACCAGCGGGTAACCTACGCGGGCGGCATCCACCACAGCGCGCTCGGGCGTACTCAGCACACCTGCCGGCACCGGCAAACCGAAGGCGCGCAGGGCTTGCTTGGCTTGCCATTCGTCCAGCAAACGGCCTTCGCCCGTGACGGCTTGTTGGCACAGCGGTACCCGCGCAGCCTCGCCTTGCTCCAGCAACCGTTGACGGTTGCGTTGGTAAGCGACGATGCGGCCCCAGGCCGCCAGGCCGTCTTCCACACCCTGCAGGGCGGCGATGCCTCGGGCATGCAGGCGCTCACGCGCACTGGCAGGCAGCAGCTCCGGAAAGGCGGAGGTGACAAAACCGATCTTGCCGTGACGCTCCAGCGCGTCGCAGTAAAGCGCCAGCAGCAAGTCGCACTCCTTGCGCTCGCCAGTGAAGGCCGCCGGGTAGTCCAGCACCAGCATGGCAGCATCGGCCGCGCCGCTCAGGGTGCTGTCGAGCATACGTTGCAGGGCAGCTTCATCGCCCCAGATGGCAGTGGTGAAATCCAGTGGGTTGACCAGGTTGGCATAGGCCGGCAGCACTTCGGCCAGTGCCGTCACTTGGCCTTGTTCAAGCTTTGGCAGGTGCAGATGGTTGCGTTCGGCATAATCGGCAATCAGGCCCGCATCGCCGCCTGAACAGGCCAGCGCGATCAGTTCGCCCTCTGCCGGCAAGCGCCCGCAAGCGGCGGCCTTGAGCGTTTCGACAAAGCTCACCGGGCCGCTGACGCGGATCACGCCCAGGCGCTGGAACAGGCTGTCGTACAGAGCATCGGAGCCGGACAACGAGCTGGTGTGGCTGAGCGCCAGTTCAGCGCCGATCTGCGACACACCCGTCTTCAGGGCAATGATCGGCGTGCCCTGCTGCAATGCCTTGTAAGCGGCGCGTGCAAAACCCGGTACGTTCTTCACGCCTTCCAGGTGCAGCCCGATGGCCGTTACCCGTGGGTCGTCGAGCAAGACGTCCATCAACTCGGCCACCCCCAGTTGCGCCTGGTTGCCGACCGAGGCCATGTAGGCCACCGGCAGCGAGCGGTCACTCATGGACAGGTTGTAGGCGAAGTTGCCGCTCTGGGTGAGGATCGCCACGCCCTTCTCCACCGGCTTGCCGCCGTGGGCCACCGGCCACAGGGCGGCACCGTGCAGGTAATCGAGCAGGCCATAGCAGTTGGGGCCGAGCAGGGCCATGTTGCCGGCCGCAGCGAGCAGGCGCTGCTGCAACTGGCGGCCCTCTTCGCCGCTTTCGGCAAAGCCGGAGGCATAGCAGATGGCACCACCGGCGCCACGCGCGGCCAGCTCGGCAACGCACTGCAAGGTCAGCTCACGGTTGGTGGCGATGAACACTGCGTCCGGGGCATAGGGCAAGTCGCCCACGTGTGCCACGCAGGGGATGCCTTCGAGGCTTTCATGCTGAGGGTTGATCAGCCACAGCTCGCCGCCAAAGCCACCTTCGGCGCAGCGCTTGAGCGCCCGCGCCATGCTGCGCCCGCCAACGAAGGCCAGGTGCCGGGGCGCCAGCAGGCGCTTGAGGTTGTCACGAATCGATTGCGACATGGGTGTTCTCCTGGCGCTCAGCGCAACAGCGGGCGCAGCAGTTCGCGGGCGATGATGTGCCGCTGGATTTCCGAGGTGCCCTCCCAGATACGCTCGATACGCGCGTTGCGCCAGATGCGCTCGACCGGCCCTTCGTCCATCAGGCCCATGCCGCCGAAGATCTGCACGGCTTCGTCGGCCACCTTGCCCAGTACTTCGCTGGCAAACAGCTTGGCCATGCCGGCTTCACCGTCGGTCATGCTGCCCTGGTCCATCTTCCAGGCAGTGTGCAGGGTGAGCATTTCGGCCGCGCGAATCTGCGTGGCCATGTCGGCCAGCTTGAACGACACGCCCTGGTAGCTACCGATGGCCTGGCCGAACTGCTTGCGGTCGGCGGCCCACTGCAGCGACAGGTCCAGGGCACGCTGGGCCTGGCCCACGCAGTTGGCGGCGACCATGACCCGGCCCGCGGTCAGCCAGGCGTTGGCCACTTCCCAGCCCTTGCCGACTTCGCCCAGTACATTGCTGGCCGGCACCCGGCAGTCGTCGAAGAACAGCTCGTAGGTGTGGTAGCCCCGGTTGCTCACGCACTTAGGCCCGCGGCGGATGGTCATGCCCGGTGTGCCGCGGTCGACCAGCAGCGCCGTGACCGCATTGCGCTTGCGCCCGTTGTGCTCGTAGGTGTCGGTGACCGCGAAGACAATGGCAAAATCGGCGTGGCCGGCGTGGCTGATGAAGTGTTTGCTGCCGTTGATGACAAAGTCATCGCCCTGGCGCACGGCGCGGGTCTTGATGGCATTGGCATCGGAGCCGGCGCCCGGTTCGGTGAGGGCGAAGCAATCGGTTTTTTCACCCTGCACGCAAGGCAGCAGGTAGTCGTTGATCTGCTCGTCCTTGCAGGCCATGAGGATTTTCGACGGGCGTGCGACAAACACGTGCAGCGCCCAGGACACCTTGGACAGCTCACGTTCGATCAGCGCCTGGGACAAGTAGTCCAGGCCACCGCCGCCGACTTCCTCGGGCATGTTGAAGGCATAGAACCCGGCGGCGATGGCCTTGCCACGGATGTGTGCGGCCAGCTCTGGCGACACGGCATCGGCGCGGTCCACCGCTTCCTCATGGGGCGCCAACTCCTTGGCAACAAAGCTGCGTACCGCTTCCACCAACATTTCTTGTTCTTGGGTCAGTTGGAAATTCATCTGCAAAGGTCCTGATCAGGGTCGGTATCGGGTTACTGGCCGATAAAACGGGGGGCGCGGCGTTCTACCGAGGCTTGCAGCGCCTCGGCGCCATCCTGGCTGCGGCCACACAGCAGGCCCGCCTGGCGCTCGGCTTCCAGCTGCTCGGCCAGGGTGCGCCGGGCGCCATCGCGGATCAGCTGCTTGGTCTGCGCGTAGGCGAACGTTGGGCCATTGGCCAGGCGCCCGGCCAGCTCGGCAGCCACGGCGGGCAGTTGTTCGTCGGCGCAGACTTCACTCACCAGCCCGGCCGCCAGGGCGCGCTCGGCCCCCCACAGTTCATCGAGAAACAACAAGCGCTTGGCCTGCTCGCTGCCGATCAACCGTGGCAGGTGCCAGCTGGCGCCGGCATCGGGGCTGTAGCCCATGCTGGTGTAGCCGGCCTTGAAACGCGCAGAGGCGGCGGCGACACGCAGGTCGCAGCACAGGCTCAGGTCCATGCCACCGCCCACAGCGGTGCCGTTGATGGCGGCGAGGGTGGGCTTGTCGAGGCTGTGCAGGCGCAACATCAGGGCGTGGGCGGTTTCGGTCCAGCCGTAGCTTTCCAGGGTGCCCGCGGCTTGGGCAGCAGCCCACTCGGCCAGGTCGGCGCCGGCGCAGAAGCTGCGACCACTGCCGGTGAGCACCACCACGCGTACCGCCGGGTCGCTGTTGTGGCTGTCGAGCAAGGCGTGCAGTTGCTTGAGGGTGGGGATGTCCAGCGCGTTGCGCTGCTCTGGGCGGTTGAGGGTGATCCAGGCAACGCCGGCTTCGACCTTGCTCAACAGTGACGACGACGGAATGGTCATGGGGGGCCTCGGTGTTGTTGTGATGGTTTTGGGAGGGCTTGATGAGGGAGATACTAAACGAGTGTTCAACAAGGCGGCAATTGGCGGAAAAATGGCCTGTAACATCACTCGAAAGCAACCTAACCTATTGTTTCAATAGTGATTTTTTTAAACTTGTGAGGGTTAAATCCGAGGTGGTTGTTACAACTTTGTACAACTGTGGGATTGCCGGGGGCGCTTTGCGCCCCTTTCGCGACACAAGGCCGCTCCCACAGGGTCTTTCACAGCGTTCAAGTCTGCGTAGTACCTGTGGGAGCGGCCTTGTGTCGCGATGGGCCGCAAAGCGGCCCCGGCAATCGTGAATCAAACGCCAGGCGCGCTGGGCTCGAAGGCGCCCTGCCGGCGGCGGTTGACGATGAAGTACGCCGCGTAGCACAGGGCAATGAAGCCAAAGCCCCAGTACAGCGACGGTCGCTGGGTTTCATCCAGCGCCAGGAACACGAACAGCGAGCTGCACAGGGTGATGCACAGCAGCGGCACCAGCGGGTACAGCGGCGCCTTGTACTTGAGGTCCTGCAGTTGCCCACCTTCACGCAGGTAGGCCTTGCGGAAGCGGTACTGCGCGAGGGCGATCACGATCCAGGTCACGGTGCCAGACATGCCGCTCACCGCCATCAGCACCATGAACAGGGTGTCGGCGGCAATGAAACTGGTCATCAGCGACACCAGGGCAAAGCACAGGGTGATGCTCAGCGCCCGCAGCGGTACGCCGCGCTTGCTCAGCGGTGCCAGGCTTTTCGGCGCCATGCCGCTCTTGGACATCGCCCAGAGAATGCGCGTAGAGGCATACAGCCCAGAGTTGCCCACCGACAGGATGGCGGTAAGGATGACGAAGTTCATCACGTCGGCAGCAAAGGGGATGCCGACCATGTCGAATACCTGCACGAACGGGCTTTCCATCAGGCCGGCCTGCTCGAACGGCACAATGGCCGACAGCACGGCAATCGCCAGCACGTAGAAAATCAGCACGCGGAACACCACGTTGCGCACCGCCCGCGGGATGCTTTTTTCCGGGTGCTCGGTCTCGCCGGCCGCCACGCCCATGATTTCGCAGCCCTGGAAGGCATAGACCACGGTCATCATCACCGCGAACACCGCCGACAGGCCGTGGGGGAACAGCGACTCGCCCACCAGGTTGTCCAGCATTGGCGCCGGTGCCCCGCTGCTCAGCGGGATGGCGCCGAATATCACCAGCAGGCCGATGATGATGAAGCCAAGGATGGTCGCCACCTTGATGCCCGAGAACCAGTACTCGGCCTCGCCAAACGCGCGAGTGGCCAAGGCGTTGAGGCCGAACAGCACCACCACGAACAATGCCGACCAGTACCAGATCGGCACTTCGGGGAACCAACGGGTCATCAGCATGCCGGCGGCGGTGAACTCCAGGCCCACAGTGGTGGCCCAGCTCATCCAGTACACCCAGCCAATCATGAAGCCGGTGGCCGGGCCGATGAACTTGGTGGCGTGGGCCTGAAAAGAACCGGACACCGGCATCTGCACCGACAGTTCGCCCAGGCACACCATCACCAGATACATCAGCAAGCCCGCCACCAGATACGCCAGGATCGCGCCCACCGGCCCGCCCTGATTGATGGTCACGCCCGAGCCCATGAACAGGCCGGTGCCGATTACCCCGCCCAGCGACAGCATGAAAATGTGCCGGCTTTTCAGGGCGCGGGTGAGCTGGATTTTTTCGTGGTTGTCAGTCATGGCGCACCTCGCCATTGCGGCAGGTACGGGGGGCGGTACAAAGGAGGGGCTGAGCGCTACGGCATGTCATTATTCTTGTCTCCAATAAGCCTCATGGACCGCGTGCAACACGGTTGCCATGGATTATTGGAAACGGATGTAAGGTGCCGTTGTACGAACGGATCGAAGATGTAAAAAGTCGTAAGTTTTTTGTACGTCAGCTCTGGATCAACCGTTCCAGCGTGTCGCGGGCCTGGCCGAGCTGGTTTGCCAATGGCTCGGCGAGGGCGTTCAGCGCCTGCCCGTCATGCTGGCGGGCTGCATCCTCCAGGCGTCGCAACAGCGCAGCCAGGCCAGAAAAACCCAGGGAGTCGCAACTGCCGGCGAGGCGATGGGCCAGGTGCAGCACTTCGGTAAAGTCCTGGGCCGTCAGCGCCTCGGCCAACGCCGTGGCGTGCTGC
This sequence comes from Pseudomonas sp. NMI542_15, assembly GCF_021283425.1. Taxonomy (NCBI): domain Bacteria; kingdom Pseudomonadati; phylum Pseudomonadota; class Gammaproteobacteria; order Pseudomonadales; family Pseudomonadaceae; genus Pseudomonas; species Pseudomonas sp. NMI542_15. The sequence continues at coordinate 45,409 of NZ_JAJSRO010000009.1, forward strand.
TCCAGGGACTGGCGCAACACGTTCAACAGACCCTGCAGCTTCTGTGCGCCCAGCAGGGAGCGGTGAGTGGCCAGCAGCGACCAGTCCATGTTCGCGTCATTACCGGCCTCTTCGGTCGGCGTTGCGTCGGCCAGCGCCTGGCGCAGGTTGGCCAGGCGCAGTGGCTTGGCCAATACACCTTGCATGCCGGCCTCCAGGTAGACTGGCACTTGCCCCGGTTGAACGCCCGCGGTCAGTGCCACGATCCTGCTGTGTTGGTTAGGCCCAGGGGTGGCGCGAAGCTGCCGGCACAGCTCCACCCCGCTCATGCCGGGCAGGTGAACGTCGAGCAGGATCAGGTCGAAGCGCTGCTGTGTGCACACTTGCAGGGCCTGCCCGGCATCTTCGGCAAAGCTCACCCGGTGGCCATCACGCACCAGCAAACCGCCGGCCACGTCCCGGTTCAGCGCGACGTCCTCGACCACCAGGATATCCAGGCTGGCGCTGGCCCCCTGGGCGGGGTCAAAGGGCGAAACCGGCTGCCCAAGGGCGATGTCGAGTTCGAACCAGAAGCAACTGCCCTGCCCTTGCACACTGTCCAGGCCAATACAGCCTCCCAGCTTTTCCACCAGGTGTTTGCAGATTGCCAGGCCCAGACCCGTGCCGCCGTAGCGCCGGGCCACAGCCTCGCTGGCCTGGACAAAGCGGTCGAAGATTTTCGCCTGTACGGCCGGCTCGATGCCGATGCCGTTGTCACTGACCGACAGCCGCAGGCGCTGCGCGGTCGCATCACTGGCCAGCACCTGCACCTTGAGCCGCACCTGGCCGTGCTCGGTGAATTTGATGGCATTGGCCAACAGGTTGCTGAGCACCTGACGCAGGTACTGTTCGGCGCCGTGCTGGTAGACGGCCAATTGCTCATCAACCTCCAGGTGCAGCGTGTCGCCGTTGTCCACGGCCATGGGTTCGAGCAGCGCCAGCACCTCCTGGCACAATTGGCGCAGCGAAAAGCCGACCCGTTCGGCGCGGCTCTCACCTTCTTCTAGCCGGGCGAAATACAGCACTTCGTTGAGAATCGCCAACAGCCCCTCGCCGGCCTTGTACAGGGCCTCCACGCGCTGGCGATCGGCTGCTTCCAGCCGGCCACCGCGTAGCAGCTCGGCCATGCCCAGAATGCCGTTGAGCGGGGTGCGCAGCTCGTGGCTCATGGTCGCCAGGAAGCGCGACTTGGCCAGGTTGGCGGCCTCAGCGTCATCCTTGGCCCGGGCCAGGCTGGCTGTACGTCGTTCGACCATGGCCTGCAGTTCGTCGCGCTTGTCTTGCAACGCCAGGCGGTCGCGCTCGCGGCGCTCGATGTCGCTGAGGATGGCGCGGCGCATGTCGTCCAGGGCATGGGCCACGGTGTCAATTTCATCCGGCCGCGCCGAGCGGCGGCGCCCCAGCCGCAGCGGCTCCTGCCACTGCCCGGCGCCAATACGCCGGGCGAACTCGGCCATCACTTGCAGGTGGCGGGTAACCAGGCGATAGAACAGGCCCGACAGCGCTACCGCCAGGCCACACAGGAACACGCCCATCCACAGCAGGCTGGCAAGGCCCGTGGCGTACAGCCGACGGTGCACCGCACCCAGGTCGATACTGACCTCCAGCTCGCCCAGGTGCCTGGCCGGCCCCGTGGGGGGCTGATAGTCCAGGGGGAAGCGCTCGATGCGCAGCGGCCCTTTGGGTTCAGCCTCCCCACGTAGCAGCTGAAAATCGTCGCTGACCAGGCGCACCCGGGCCACATCGGAAAAATCCACCAGGCCGCGCAGTTGTGTGTCCAGCTGCGCCTCGTCCAGGTCCCACAGGCTGCGTTCCAGGCTGGCCAAGTAGCCGGCGCGGATCAACGCCATGCGGGCCTCGATGTCGCGCATTTCGCGGCGGTATTCGAAGTACAGCTGCACGCCACTGGCCAGCACGGTGAAGCACAGGCTGAACAGCAGGATGAACCGCAACAGACGGCGCAGCAGGCCATCGGTGTGCAGGCGTATCATCGGGCATCTGCCGGCAGGTTGATCATGTCGCGGTAGGTGACTTCGCTCTGCTCCAGCCAGCGCGCGATTTCGCCAGCCTGGTTCATGCGCCGCAGCTGCGCGTCGATTTCGTCCATGTGCTGGCTGAGGGGTGATTGCCTGGACACGGCAACGCGCAGGTAGTCCACGCTCAGTGCTCGGGGCAATACGCGGATGTCCTGCGCCCCGGGCAGGTGCTCGATAAACAGCTGGCCAGTGCGCCGCTCCTGGATGACGTAGTCGATGCGCCCGCGCATCAGCTTGCCAAAGTTCTGCTGGCTGGAAGACACCCGTTCGATGTTCTGGTGCCGGGCGACGAAGCGGTCGAATTCGGCGCCGTAGCTTTCGCCGTACAACAGGCCGCCACGGTAGCCGGCCAGGTCTTCCAGGCGCTGGAAACTGACCGGCCGCAGGCGGTTGTAGAACACCGCGACTTCTTCGCGTACCACCGGCTCCGTGGAAAAGCGCATGCGCTGGTCCCGCTGATCGCTGTCGTAGGCCAGTACCACGTCCACACGCCCGGCGGCGGCGTCCATCAGGCAACGCTTCCAGTTGCCCAGCACCACGGTCTGCACTGGGTAGCCCATGCGGGCGAACAGTTCGCGCACCACGGTTGGCGCCAGGCCACGCACCTGGTGGCCGTCGCTCCAGGACATCGGCGGGTACACCGGGTAATCGCAGTAGCGCACCGTCTGCGCTGCGCCGGCCGGCACGGCGAGCAACGCCAGCACCATCCCCCAGGCACGGCGGGCGCGGTGGATCATGCGGCCACGCTGGCAGTGAACAGGTAGCCGGTACCGTGAATGGTGATGATCAGTTGCGGCTCGGCCGGGTCATCGTGCAGCTTGCGCCGCAGGCGGCCGACCAGCACATCGATGGAGCGGTCGTTGGGCACCCACTCGCGGTTGCGAATCTGGTCCATCAACTGGTCGCGGCTCAGGGTATGGCCGCTGTTACGCAGGAACACGCTGAGCAACTGGAACTCACCGTGGGTGAGCAGGGTTTGCCCCCCGCGTGGATCGATCAGGCGACGGCGGTCGGTGTCCAGCGCCCAGTCGGCAAACTGCTTCAGCGACTGCGCGCAGGCCGGTGCCGGTTGCGCTTCGCGGGCATGGCGCACGCGGCGGATCAGGTTTTTGGCGCGCGATACCAGCTCACGGGGGTTGAGCGGTTTGATCACGTAGTCATCAGCACCACATTCCAGCCCGACAATGCGGTCGATGTCGTCGTTACGGCCGGTAATGAGGATGATGCCCACCTCCGAGCGCACGCGCAGTTCGCGGGTCAGGGTGAGGCCGTCCTTGCCAGGCAGGCGGATATCCAGCAACACCAGGTCGACGTCCTGGCTGCCGAGCCAGGCTTCGGCCTTTTCCGCCGTATCGGCGCAGTGCACGTCATAGCCTTCCTGGGACAGATAGGCCTGCAGCAAGTCACGAATAAGCGGATCGTCATCGACGATCAATACCCGAGGCGTCATTGCGTGTTGTCTCTTTTTTATTGGTGTTGTTCTACACACTCGCGCCAGCAGCGTACTCGTTACTGAACAGACGATCAACAGCCCTCGGGCAGGCTGAAGCGCCGCCGGCCGCCGGCCTGCAGGCCATCGACCCAGGCTTCGCAGATAATCACGCCTTGCTCGGGGGTGAAGGTGCCGGGGTTAAGCCCTGACTCCAGCCACAGGCCATCGAGCAGGGCACTGAGGCTGATGGCCGCGAGATCGGCATCGAAGCCCTGCCAGCCCTCCTGCGTGGCCAGCTCGGCCAGCAACCGGCTCAGTTCCTTGCGGTACTCGCCATAGGAATGGTCATGCACCTGGTTGATCGCGTCGGCTGTCTTCACCGCGCCCCAGAAGGCCAGCCAGGCGTCGAGCAGTTGCGGGTCGAGCAACTCTGCACAGAACGAGGCGCGGAAAAACGCCGACAACCGCTCGCGGGCATTGGGCGCAGCCTGCGCCATGGCGTCACGCAGCAGCCCCATCACCCGGCCGGTGACGGCCAGGTAGGCTTCGGCCACCAGTTCATCCTTGCCGGCGTAGTGGTGGCTGATCAGCCCCACCGAGACACCGGCCTCGGCCGAGATCTTGCGGATCGAAGCCCCCTGGAAACCATGGCGCTTGAGGCACACCAAGGTCGCTTCGACCAGGTTGGCCTTGCGTAATTCCGGCAGCATGCGGTGGTAGCGGGCTTCCTGGCTCATCGGCAGTTCTCGGTTCCAGTGCGGGGCTGAACGACTGTACAACAAGCCGGACTGCGTGATAAACCCTTGGCACTCCCGCCCACAACAACAAAAACGGCTGCCATGAACGACCTGATCACACGCGAGCTGGACCAAGGCCTGCTGACCCTGGCCTTCAACCGCCCCGACAAGCTAAATGCCCTGAACACCGCCATGTACCAACAACTGGGCGACTTGTTGCTGGCGGCGGGTGAAGACCCTGCTGTGGATGTCATCATCCTCACCGGAGGGCCGCACTGTTTCACGGCTGGCAACGACCTGCGCGACTTTCTCGACAACCCGCCCACTGACCTGGACAGCCCGGTGTTCCGCCTGATGCGGGTGGTCATGGGCCTGGACAAGCCGCTGATCGCGGCAGTCAGTGGCGCAGCAATCGGCATCGGCGCCACCTTGCTGTTGCATTGCGACCAAGTGCTGGTCAGCCGCTCGACCAAGTTGCGCATGCCTTTCGCACCGTTGGGAGTGTGCCCAGAGTTTGGCTCCAGCCTGCTACTGCCCCGCTTGCTTGGCCAGGCCCGCGCCGCCGGCCTGCTGCTGGGTAACGCGTTGCTGGATGGCGAACAGGCAGTGGCCTGGGGGCTGGCCAATGAGCTGCATGAAGATGGCGAACAGTGCCTGGCCGCAGCGCGCAAGCTGGCGCAGCAGCTGCAAAGTTACCCGCAGGCGGCATTGCGCATCAGCAAGCGGCTGATCAAGGACAGCCAGCGGGCGGAGCTGGAGGCCACGGTGGCGCGTGAAAGCCAGTTGTTCATCGAGTGCTTGCGCACCGACGAAGCACGCGCCGTGTTACGGCGGCTGATCAAAGACTGAAACGATGACGCGTCCCTTGTGGGAGCGGCCTTGCGTCGCGAAAGGGGTGCGCAGCGCCCCCGGGATTTGCGCCTCGCCGCAGAATTGCCGGGGCCGCTGTGCGGCCCTTTCGCGACACAAGGCCGCTCCCACAGGGTGGGTGCATGATCGCGGGAATGTGTTGCACTAGTAGCCTGTCATCTCCAGATACCCGCGCCCACCCGCACTCCCGCTCAACCGCACCGGTCCTTCCCAGTAAGGGAACCGCGTATCCATCCAGGCCCGTGGTTCCACCGCCTCGACCTGCACATCCACCCCCTGCGCCGGCACCTGCACCCGCCAGTGCGTCGGTACCTGCTTGCCATTCTTCTGCTCGGCCCAGGCCAAGGCCTGCAACTGAACCTGCGCGCCCAGCAGCGCGACCACTTCACCGTGCGGGCCAACCCACGTGCCGGCGCGGTAGGCATCGCCCTCAGCCTGACGCACCTGGAACACCATCAGCCTGGCACCATTGTCCAGGTGCAGGGAAAACCAGTCCCACCCCGTTTGCCCGGCCGCCAGCGGCTGGCTGCTCCACTCCCGGTCGAGCCAGGCCTGGCCGGTGACCGCGATGCACATGCCTTCACGTTCCACTTCCCCGCGCACCCGGTAAAACGGCTGGCTGTAATAGTACGAGGCCTGCCCCTTGCCGGATTTCTCGCTGTAACCCTGATCGCCATGCAGCACCAGGGGCCGATCACTGCGCAAACGCAAGTCGTAGCGAAAGCCTTCGCCACCGGCAACCATGTGCAGGCTTTCGATACCCCCCCTGCCCTGCAATGACCAATCATTGATCCACGCCCGGAACGGCTGGGCCTGCACACCAGCCTGGCCGATACCGCCACGCGCCAGGGTTTCGCCAGACTGGTGACCACCCGGCCCGGTCAGGGCCGCGTGCCCCATCCACAGGTTGGGGCTGTTCCAGTCGGTGGTTTCAGGGCCGGGGCGCAGGGCCGAGCGGAACAGGGTCCACTGGGCGCCCCAGTCACGCCCCTGGGCGTCCTTGAGGTTGGCGGTGACGTACCACCATTCGATGCGAAAGCCATCGTGTGCGCCATGGTCACGCGGGAATTCCAGGCGATGCGCGCGGACCACCTGGCTGAAACCGTCCGCCTGCTGCCCCAGCCCGGCATAGCTTTGTGGCGCCGGCGGGTCACAAGCGCATAGCAGGCCGCATAGCAACAGCAAGGTGTTACGCTTCATCGGCAAACGGCCTCAACAATTCGCGGGGCTGGCGGCGCGCCAGTTGCCACAGCGGCCAGGCGCTGGCCAACAGGCTGGTGAACAAACCCAGCGCGGCCAGTTGCAGCAACTGCACGGGGAAAACATAAAGCGGCAGGCGCCAGCCGAACGCCTGCACGTTGACCACCGCCACCAGGCCCCAGGCCAGCAACACCCCCAACGGGATTGCCAGCATTACCGTGAAACTGCTCAGCATCAGGGTCTGCCCCAAGCTCAGCCACACCAGTTGCCTGCGCTGCACACCCAGTGCCCACAGGGGGGCCAGCTGGCTCAGCCGCGTCTGGCCCAACGTCAGCAAGTTGATGAACAGCGCCACGCCGGCCACGCCAAGCGTGAGGCTGTTGAGCGCGGCGGTGGCGGCGAAGGTGCGGTTGAACACTTCGGTGGACCAGCGTTTCAGGCTTGCCTGCTCCACCACGCGGCTGTCGTCCAAGGCGAAGTGCTGCTGCAACGCTGCCTTGATGACGGGCAATTGTTCAGCGGGCAGATCAACGCTCAACCCGGTCAGCGTTGCCTGCGGCCATTGCCTGCGCAACCAGCTGGCATTGACCAGTACGTGCCCCTTGGGGTTACCATAATCGGCATAGATCCCCACCACCGTCATGGCCTCTGAAGGCAGCGCCAGGCGATCGCCCAGTTGCAGCTTCAGGCGCCTGGCCAGCTGTTCGCTGAGCATCACCGCATGCCCGCCGGCCAACGTTTCCCAGGCGTGAGGCTGCTGCTGCAGCAACGGCCAACGCTTGAGGTAGACCGGGTGATCGACGATGCCCTGAAGCTGCACTGGCCAGCCCTGCAACTGCGTTTCTACACGCCAGCCGGGCAGCACCACACTGGCTGCCGATTGCTGCCCTAGCCATTGCGCAATTTCCAGACCCTGGGCGGTATCCCGAGGGCTGACGTACAGGTCGGCAGACAGGCGCAGGTCCAGCCAGCCGACAAAAGTCTTGCGAAAGCCTTCGGTCATGCTGCCCACGCCGACACTGGCAGCCAACGCGAGCAACAGTGCCATCAACGCCAAACTCAGTGCCGGCAGTTGCTGGCGGCTATCGGCGACGAACCATTGCGCCAAAGGTCGCCGGCAATACGGCGTCAGCAAGGCCAGAGCCCGGTCGAGCAAGGCCGGCAACAACAGCGCCGCCGCCAGCAACAACCCAGCCAGCATGGCAAACGCGCTGGCCAGGCGGTTACCCAGCAGGCCGCAGCCCAAGGCCAGCAGCAACAGAACGCACGCTATGCAAGCCTGGCGCCTCAACCATGGCCCCTGCGCCAGCCGCCAGGCCTGAGGCTGCGCCAACGCCAGTAATGGCAACCGGGCAGCACGCAACACGCTGCCCAGCCCTGCCAGCAATGCCCCCAGCACGCTCACAAGCACCCCCACCAGCCACCACCACGCGGGCAGGCTCAGGGAACCGGCAACCTGGGCGCCGTACAGGCCGCGCAAACTGGCTGCCACATCGGGCAATAACCACGCCGCCAGCACATACCCGCTGGCCACGCCGGCCAGCCCGCCCAGGACGGCGAACAGACCCAGCTCCAGCATCAAGGCGCACAGCAGGGTGTTCAAGCTGACGCCACAGGCGCGCAGATTGCGGATCAATCCACGCCGCTGTTCTAGCGCCAGACCGATTGCGGCATGGGCGATAAACAGGCCTACGACGAACGCCAGCAGGCCGAGAGCAGTCAGGTTGAGGTGAAAGCTCTCAGTCAGCCGCTGCAACCCGCCGTCGTCCTGTTGCGGTTGCAGTTCGAGGTAAACCGCAATATCAGCAGGCAGCGGCCCTGGCTTGCCGGCCACCAGCAATCGCGACAACTGCCCAGGCGCGTGCAGCAACCGCTGGGCATGGCCGATATCGACCACGATCACGCCGGGCGCCAATGCAGGCTGCAGGACCATGGGTGGCAACAGTTGCCCTTCGCTGTCGCGCACCGCTGCCCCACGCTCTGCGCCCAGTTGCCGCAAGGTGTCTGGCGCGGCCCACGCTTGCCCGGGCGTGCCGATGAACGCCTGCACATCGAATGCTTGCGGCTGCACACCGGCAATGCTGCTGGCTGGCGGCAGGCTCAAAGGGTCGATGCCCAGCAGGCGCACGCTGCGCGCGGGCTCCCCAGGCAAACGCAAGCGCCCTTCCAGCACGGGCATTACTGGCCAACCCTGCTTGCGCAATTGCACGTAAAGCCCTTGGTCGAAGCGCTCACCGTTGCGCGGCACTAGCTGCGCCTGCAGCGGCCCGGCCAGCACGGCACTGGCCCGGGCGTAATCGCTGCGTGCCTGGCTGTTCAGCGCCTGCACGCCCGTCCACAGCGCCGTGGCCAGCCACAGCCCGGTGAAGATGCTGAAAAACTGCACACGATGGCGCCGCCAATGGCTGAACAACGCCAACAAGGCCAGCGACAAAAGCCTCATCACCCCAACTCTGGCTGAACGCGGCCGGCCTGCAGCTGGCAACGCCGCTGCAAGCGTGCCGCCAGCCGGGGGCTGTGGGTCACCATCAACACACCGCTGCCGGCCTCGGCGACCAGTTCCAGCAACAGGCTCAGCACCTCATCGCTGCTGGCTTCGTCAAGGCTGCCGGTGGGTTCGTCAGCCAAAAGCCAGGCCGGGCGCCCAGCCAGCGCGCGGCCGATGGCGACCCGTTGCTGCTGGCCACCGGACAACTGCTCTGGGTAGCGCGCCAGCAAACCTGCCAAGCCCAACTGCTCTGCCAGGTAAGCCACCCATTGTGGGTCATGCCTGCCCGCCAGCCTGGCCTGAAAGGCCAGGTTCGCCGCCACGTCCAGGCTGCTGATCAGGTTGTATTGCTGGAACACCAGCCCAATCCCCTGCCGTCTCCACTGCGCCAGGGACGCCTCCGAACGGCCGTCGAGCGGGACGTCATCGATCAGGATACGGCCGCTGTCGGCACGGTCCAGGCCGGCAATCAGGTGCAGCAACGTGCTCTTGCCGCTGCCCGACTCGCCCATCAGCGCCAGGCTGCTGCCGCGTGCCAGGCGCAGGTCCACACCCTGCAGAACAGGGAGCGGGCCTTGGGGGGTGAGGAATGATTTGTGGAGCTGTTCGATGGCGAGCATCGACGGGCCTTTATGGTATGCGTCTGCTAAGTAATAGCAGGTCCGACCCGCAGAGGTGTACAGTCATCCCGTCGCAGTTATGTTTTCTCCCCTCCATGATTCATCCTGGGCCGGCGTAGCGCCTACAGCAGATGCAGCACTACCGCGCCTAGCAAAACGAAACTCACGCCCAACAACTGCCCTGCTGTTAAACGCTCTTTAGAGAACATATAGCCAAGCATAGCCGCCACCCCACCAGAAAGCGTACTAATCACCGTTACAACGGCAATCGAACCCTCAAGCACCCCACATGAAAACGCTGCGAAACCACCCAGATTGAAAAGACTGGCACCGCTCAAGTTGCCACAATCTTTCAAGGTCAAATTGTTACCCCCTTGAAAATCACGATAGATAAGCAACAGAAACAGAGCGCCCACGCAGTAGTTCAACCAGAGCATGTTGATTGGGCCTACAGCGGGCAGCGCATATTTACCTTGAACCCAGAAACTGAAGCCGTAAAAACCAGCTGCCAGCAGCGCAAAAACTATTGCCTGCCCCTCGCGTCGGTTTAAGCGAGACGCGGGATTGCTGTGCCCCAAGCCCACAGCCATCACACCAAAGGCGCAGATGGCGATCCCAATAAACTGATAGGCAGTCAAGCGTTCCCCTCCTGCCCAAGCCAAGATCGTTGTGACGATACCGTAGGACGTCACCAGTGGCGCAACAATTGCGGTGCGGCCCTCAGTTAACGCTTTGGCCAGTGAGAGAGCGCCTAGTAGCGTCAACACCGCCGCGACAAGACAGAGGATCATGGATTCTACACTGACTGCGACAATCGAATTGAGGCTGCTTGATTGCAAAGCAAAAACACTCAGAACTACCAGCCCCAATAGTTGACTGTAGAGCACTGAACGCTTGATACCGAGCGACCTGCCATTTACGCTTACCAAATAATCTGTAGCGCCCCAACATATGGCTGCCACCAAGCCCATTAGCACATCCACTTCAACACCCCCTTTGTTATATTTAGCGAGCCTCACTTCGCTTACACCTATTATGTTTGCGAGCATTTCATTCAATAAGCCGCTTGCTGCCCCTGTCAATGGCGTGTGTGCAACTTTGCGTGACGAAAGTCATCACGTAGGAATCATCTGATCTTAAGTAGATCCTTTCGCCTACAAGATATCGGATAATTCTTAGGTCACTTGTGTCATCTACATAATTCGCAACCAAATGACACGGGGGTCGCCCGTGTTAGCGGGCAAGCCTGCTCCTACAGAGGGTGCGTCAGCCCTTGGCTCATGGCCAAGGCACACGCCCACCTGCCTTCAAGACCTGCCGCTGAAACCGCCCCATCTGCTACCGAGAGTGGCCTAAGGGATTGGCATTAATGGATCCACTGATCGTTCGATAACCGCACATGACCAGCGAAATATACGCATAAGGTGTTGACCTGCTTCTCATACCAGAGCTCTAATGGATCCATTAAATAAAAACAAAACCCTGGAGAGCCTTCCATGTACCCCAAAAACACCTGGTACGTCGCCTGCACCCCCGACGAGATAGCCACCAAGCCCCTGGGTCGACAGATCTGCGGCGAAAAGATCGTGTTCTACCGCGCCAAGGAGAACCAAGTGGCCGCTGTCGAGGACTTCTGCCCCCACCGCGGCGCACCGTTGTCGCTGGGCTATGTCGAGGACGGCAACCTGGTGTGCGGCTACCACGGCCTGGTCATGGGCTGCGACGGCAAGACTGTGTCGATGCCGGGCCAGCGGGTGCGTGGCTTCCCTTGCAACAAGACCTTTGCGGCCGTCGAGCGCTACGGCTTTATCTGGGTCTGGCCCGGCGACCAGGCGCAGGCCGACCCGGCGCTGATCCCGCATCTGGAATGGGCGGTGAATGATGAGTGGGCTTACGGCGGCGGGCTGTTCCACATCGGTTGCGACTACCGGCTGATGATCGACAATCTGATGGACCTCACCCACGAAACCTATGTGCATGCCTCCAGCATCGGCCAGAAGGAAATCGACGAGGCCCCGCCAGTCACCACCGTCACAGGAGACGAGGTGGTCACCGCCCGGCATATGGAAAACATCATGGCCCCGCCCTTCTGGCGCATGGCCCTGCGTGGCAACGGCCTGGCCGACGATGTGCCGGTGGATCGCTGGCAGATCTGCCGCTTCACCCCGCCCAGCCATGTGCTGATCGAAGTGGGCGTAGCCCATGCCGGCAAGGGTGGCTACCACGCCGAAGCGCAGCACAAGGCGTCGAGCATCGTGGTCGATTTCATCACCCCGGAAACCGATACCTCAATCTGGTACTTCTGGGGCATGGCGCGCAACTTCGCCGCGCACGACCAGGCCCTGACCGACAACATTCGTGAGGGCCAGGGCAAGATTTTCAGCGAAGACCTGGAGATGCTCGAGCGCCAGCAACAGAACCTGCTGGCCCACCCCGAGCGCAACCTGCTGAAGCTGAACATCGATGCTGGCGGCGTGCAGTCGCGCAAGGTGCTGGAGCGGATTATCGCCAAAGAACGTGCGCCGCAGCCGCAACTGATCGCCACCAGCGCCACCCCTGCCTGAGGAAGCCGACATGATCGATGCCGTAGTGGTATCCCGTAACGATGAAGCGCAGGGTATCTGCAGTTTCGAGTTGGCGGCGGCGGATGGCAGCCTGCTGCCGGCGTTCAGCGCCGGCGCGCATATCGACGTGCATTTGCCTGATGGGCTCGTGCGCCAGTATTCGCTGTGCAACCACCCCGAAGAACGCCACCGTTATCTGATTGGCGTCCTCAACGACCCGGCTTCGCGGGGCGGCTCACGCAGCTTGCATGAGCAGGTGCAGGCCGGCGCCCGGCTGCGCATCAGCGCGCCGCGCAACCTGTTCCCGCTGGCCGAGGGTGCGCGGCGCAGCCTTTTGTTTGCCGGTGGCATCGGCATTACCCCGATCCTGTGCATGGCCGAGCAGTTGTCCCACAGCGGCCACCCGTTCGAGCTGCACTACTGCGCCCGCTCCAGCGAGCGTGCGGCCTTTGTCGAGCGCATTCGCAACGCGCCATTCGCTGATCGCCTGGTCGTGCACTTTGACGAGCAACCGGAAACCGCACTGGATATCGCTCAGGTGCTGGGCAACCCGCAAGACGATGTGCACCTGTATGTATGCGGGCCCGGCGGGTTCATGCAGCATGTGCTGGCCAGCGCCAAGGGGCTGGGCTGGCAAGAGGCCAACCTGCACCGCGAGTACTTTGCCGCAGCGCCCGTGGATGCCAGCAACGACGGTAGTTTTTCGGTGCAGGTGAGCAGCACGGGGCAAGTGTTCGAGGTGCCAGCCGACCAGACCGTGGTGCAGGTGCTGGAACGCAACGGTATCGAGATCGCCATGTCGTGCGAGCAGGGTATTTGCGGCACCTGCCTGACGCGTGTGCTGCAAGGCACGCCGGACCATCGCGACATGTTCCTCACCGAAGAGGAGCAGGCGCTGAACGATCAGTTCACGCCCTGCTGCTCGCGCTCGAAGTCGCCGCTGCTGGTGCTGGATATCTGAACCAGTTTTACGACAAGGGCAGGATGACTTTCATGCTCGCGTCCGCCGTTGCGCCGCCAAAGGTCTCGGCGTAGCGCAAAGTGGCATTGGCGTGCTCGCGCATGATCGCTTCGGCGCGGGCACCCTGACGGTTGGTCAGGGCGTCGAACACCGCGTGGTGCTGCATATGGGCGAAGTTGAAGCGCCGGTACTCGCGGGCCAGGTCATGGCGGTCCACGGCCAGTGCGGTGACCGAGGCGAACGGCAGGTGGTCGTTGCGTGCCAGGGCATCGGCGATGGCCGGGTTGTGGCTGGCTTCGATGATCACCTGGTGAAAGCGCATGTTCAGGTCGTGATAGGCCTGCAGGTCCTCTTCGGTGACGAAGCCCTTGTCGAACAACTGATCGCCCTCGACCAGGCACTGTTGCAGCGCCGCGCGCGCTTGCGCCGCCAAGCCACGCTCTGCAGCCTGGCGAGCGGCCAACCCCTCCAGCACGCCGCGGACCTCCACCGCACCTGCGATGTCATCGGCGCTGACCGAGCGCACCTGAAAACCCCGGCCGCCAAAACGCACCAGCAGGCCTTCCTGCTCGAGGGTACGAAACGCCATGCGCACCGGCATGCGGGAGACGCCGAACAGTTCGGCAGTGGGGATTTCCATCAAGCGCTCGCCGGCCGCCAGCTCGCCCGAGGCGATCATCTTGCGCAGCGCAACCAGCACCATTTGACCGGGTTTGCTCATCCAGGCTACTTCCAGGGACATGAGCGGGCATCTTAGCGCAAGCCGAGGGGATGCTGCAGGCCTGTTCGGAGCGCACCACACCAGGCTCGAGACAGGTGTGTGCGTGTGGGTTCACCCGCGAAGCAGGCAACGCGGTACCTGGCACCGGCTTTGCCGGTGTTCGCGGGACAAGCCCGCTCCCACAGATACCGCGCTAGATTCCGGATATTGAGCAACACAGTGGCCCCCGCAGTTTTCGCGCCAGCTTTCAGGTGTGGTGCAAGACAGTTGCCCCCACAGGTACTGCATAAGCCTGAACCCTGCGCGATACAAGGAGCGTGCTCACTGGGCATATTGCCGCTTAAAGCGTCAGCGGGTAGCTGACGATCAGTCGCGTCTGGTCGAAATCGCTGTTGAAGCTGCGCCGGTTGGTGGCGTTGTTCAGGCGGATGTTGAGGTTCTTCAACGCTCCGCTCTGGAACGTGTAGTTCACCTCGGTATCACGCTCCCACTCCTTGCCATTGCTGCCTGCCGCCGTGGTGGCATTTTCGCCATGCCCGTAACGCACCATGGCCAACAGTCCCGGCACACCCAGCGCGGCAAAGTTGTAGTCGTAGCGCACTTGCCACGAGCGCTCGTCGGCGTTACTGAAGTTGCCGTTGAACATGTCGTTACCCAAGGTGCGGCCGCTGCTGCCGTACACCGACATCCACTGGCTGTCGCCACTGACTTTCTGCAACCCCAGGTACAGCGTGTGGCCACTGTGCGAAGCTGACAGCAGAGCGTAACCAGTGCGGCTCTTGATATCGCCAATGCGCGCCTGGCCGTCATCCCGGTCGATGAAGTAACCCAGGTTGGCCCCCAGCGTCCACTCGCCCACTCGCTGGCTATGCAGCAGGTTGAAGTAGCTTTGCTGGTAGATATCCTCCAGCTGCGAATGCCAGGCGCCAATCAGCGTACGCTGCTGGTTGAAGCGGTATTCTGTGCCGGCGTAGTTGAAGCCGTCCGAGGTAACCCCGGGGGCGGCCCAGGCAGAAAGGTCCTGCATATCGGACGAGTTGCGCAGGCTGACCTCGCGGTACTGGCCGGCTTGCAGGCTCAGGCCTTCGATTTCCCGCGAGTCGAGCATGGCGCCACGGAAGGTCTGCGGCAGCAGGCGGCCATCGTCGTAGCGCAGCAGCGGAATATCCGGCAGCAACTCACCCACCTTCAGCTCGGTCGATGAAATACGCAGCTTGGCCGCCAGCCCGGCGCGGCCATACTCGTCGGCCGCACGCCCGTCATCGTGCACTGGCAGCAGTTCGGAGCCGCTGGTACCGCGGCCACTGTCCAGCTTCATGCCGAACATTGCGATGCCGTCCAGGCCAACACCGATCAGCCCCGGGGTGTAGCCAGAGCTGAACTTGAAGATGAAGCCCTGGGCCCATTCTTCGACGTTGCTCTTGGCCGCTCCTGGGTCGCGGAAATCGCGGTTGAAGTAGTAGTTGCGCAGTGTCAGCCCGGCTTTGGCATCTTCAAAAAAGCCCCCCTCCTCGGCCCAAGCCGGCATACCCAGACCAAGCGCCAGCGAAACCACCGAAGCCGAACGGGCCAGGGTGCAGGTTGTGTGCATCATTATTATTGTTCTCCGCTTCCAATAGGCGCAGCCGAACGCCCCAGGCCAACTTGGCCCAGGGCAGCACGCTGCATTCAGGTACCCGGCCAGGCCGGGTTGCGCTCAGTGGCTCAGTGCATCTGCCGGCTGCGCAGGCGCCGGCTTGGTCATTGGGCGCAGCAACAGCAGGCAACCCGCGGCAAGCACGAATACGCTGGCAAACACCCCGTACAGGTGCAGCGGCTGCCAGCCGCCATCGAGCAACACGCCGGCCACGGTCGGCGACAAGATGGCGCCCATGCGGCCGATGCCAATACCCCAACCCACGCCGGTAGCGCGCACCGAGGCGTCATAGACCACCGGCGACAGGGCATACAGGCCGGCTACGCAGCCGTTGGAGAACAGCCCGATCAGCAGCCCCAAGGCCAAGGCTGCACTGACCGACGCGCCATTGACCACAAATAGCACCAGCAACGCCGCCGTGATCAGCATGAACAGCGCCAGCACGCGGGTGAGTGGCCAGCGCGACGCCAGGCCACCGATCAGCGCCGCGCCGAGGATGCCGCCGACACTCAACAGCACCCCGCCGGTGATGCCCTGCTGTGCCGACAGGCCGGCGGCGACCAGCAGTTTCGGCGTCCAGCTCATGACGAAGTAGAACCCGAACATGACCAGGAAGAACAGTAACCAGATCACCAGCGTGGTGCGGCGCATGGACGGCGCCAGCAGTTGCCGGAAGCCGCGGGCGGCGCCCGGCTCCCTTGCTACGGGTGTTGGCAGGTGTGCCAGCGCCGGCTGGCCAAGGCGCATGGCCAGGCGGTTGACCCGTGCCAGCGCATTGACCGGTCGACGCGCCAGCAGAAAATCCAGCGACTCCGGCAGCCACAACAGCACCAGCGGGATTACCAGCACGGTGACAATGCCGCCAAACAAAAACACCGAGCGCCAACCCCAATGCCCCAGCAGCCATACCGCCAGCAAACCGCCCAGCGTCGCGCCCAGGGCGTAGCCGGTTGACTGCAGGCTCACCGCCAGGCCGCGCCAGCGTTTGCTGGCGTACTCACTGGCAATCACATTGCTGCTGGCCAGGATGCCGCCAATGCCCAGCCCGGTCAGGCCACGCAGCAGCGCCAGTTGCAACGGGCTCTGGCTCATTGCCGAGAGCAACATGCCAATACCGGAAAGCGCCAGGCACAGCAGGATCAGCGGGCGGCGGCCAAAGCGGTCGGCCCAAGGCGCGATGAACAACGAACCGGCCGCCATGCCGAACAGGCCGGCACTGAGCAGCAGCCCCACCTGCGCCCCGTTAAGGCCCCATTCGGCGGACACCGAGGCAGCGGTGAAGGCCATCACCAGGACGTCGAAGCCATCGATCATGTTGAGGACGATACAAATACCGATGGCCAGGTACTGAAAGCGGCCCATCGGGTCGTTGTCCAGCCGTTGCTTGAGATCGGCATTCATAGGGTCACCTGCCGGCCTGGGTTGGCCACAAGTGAGAGGAAAGATGTGCAGACGCAGGCGAAGCGGTAGGAACCATGACGGTTCCGTGGCCGTGAGAAGCCATTCATGACTTGGACCCTTTTTGTAATTGTTATCGCATACGGCAGGAGGGCTCCTGCCGCTGTCAGGCGCTCAATCAACCAGATAATGGATCCACAAACAATGAGCAAGGCTTAGTCCCCCCAGTTAAACCGTTCATGAAAAAGATAAAATCATCAAACAAAATTGTGTTTATCTATATTAATCAGGTATTTACAGATTTAATGCTGGATAAAAATTTTGTTCGTTTATCGAACGCTACAATTTTGTGGATCCATAAAAGAAGCCCAAATCCATGCCTGAGCGCTCAAGAGGCAGCAGCGATGAACAAATCTTCATGTTCCCCGCCAGCGCCCTGATTCCGGGGTGGGCAGACATTAACCGCCCACCGTCAGTCGCCACTCGCCTTGAGGGCGCGGTGGGTGTTGCGTAGCATCCCCGGCCCGATCGCGCGCCCGTACAGCCACCGCGATACCTGCAGACAAGAGCTACTGATGCCACAACCCATCCCCCTCAAGGACCACGAAAAGGAAAAGCACCTGGTCAATCGCCGGCTCCTGGCCTGCGCCATCCTGGTCTTCAGCCTGGTCGCCGTGCTGGTGGGGCGGCTGTATGTCTTGCAGGTGCTGCAGCACGACCAGCAGACCGCCGTGTCGGAAAACAACCGTGTGCACGTGCTGCCCATCGCCCCCGAACGCGGGCTGATCTACGACCGCAACGGCGTGGTGCTGGCCGACAACAAACCCAGCTTCGACCTGACCATGACCCGCGAGCGGGCCGGCGGCGACTCGGCCAAGGTGCTCGACACCCTCACCCAGGTGCTAGGCCTGACCGAAGACGACCGCAAGCAGTTCGACAAAGACCTGCGCCGTGGCCGCAAGCCGTTCGAACCGGTAACCCTGATGGTAGGCCTGAGCGAAGAGCAGATCGCCCTGGTGGCGGTGAACCAGTTCCGCCTGCCGGGCCTGGAAGTAGAGCCACAGTTCATCCGCGAATACCCCTTGGCCGAACATTTCGCCCACTCGGTGGGTTATGTGGGGCGCATCAACGAGAAAGAGGCCAAGGTTCTCGACAGCACCGAGTACCGTGGCACCCAGTCAATCGGCAAGACCGGTATCGAACACTTCTACGAAAGCCAGCTGCACGGGCATGTGGGCTACGAGGAGGTCGAGACCAACGCCCAGGGCCGGGTGATGCGCGTGCTCAACCACAAGGCCCCGACCCCGGGACAAGACATCGTCCTGACCCTGGACGCCCACTTGCAGGTGGCCGCAGAAAAGGCCTTGGGCGACCGCCGTGGCTCGGTGGTGGTACTGGACCCGGCCAATGGCGACGTGCTGGCAATGGTCAGCAACCCCAGCTTCGACCCCAACCTGTTCGTCAAGGGCATCAGCTTCAAGCAGTACGCCGAACTGCGCGATTCCATCGACCGACCGCTGTTCAACCGTGTGCTGCGCGGCCTGTATGCCCCAGGCTCGACGGTGAAACCGGAAGTGGCCATCGCCGGCCTCGACAGCGGCGTGATCACCCCAGGCAGCCGGGTGTTCGACCCGGGCTATTACGAGCTGCCCAACTATGACCACAAGTACCGCAACTGGAACCGTAGCGGCGACGGCTGGGTGGACATGTACACCGCCATCATGCGGTCCAACGACACCTATTTCTACGACCTGGCGCACAAGCTGGGCATCGACCGCCTGCATGACTACATGGCCGAATTCGGCCTGGGCCAGAAGGTGTCGCTGGACATGTTCGAAGAGGCCTCCGGGCTGATGCCGTCGGCCCAGTGGAAGCGTGCCACCCGGCGCCAGGCCTGGTTCCCGGGCGAAACGCTGATTCTTGGCATTGGTCAAGGCTACATGCAGGTCACCCCGCTGCAGCTGGCCCAGGCCACCAGCCTGCTGGCGAGCAAGGGCGTGTGGCATCGCCCGCACCTGGCCATGACCGTGGGTGGCGATGCGCCGGTGGACCCCAACCCGATGCCCAACATCGTGCTGCACGACAAGCATGCCTGGGACCAGGTCAGCCAGGGCATGCAGATGGTCATGCACGACCCGCGCGGTATTGCCCGCGCCGCTGCGGCAGGCGCGCAATACCGGATCGCCGGCAAGAGTGGTACCGCGCAGGTGGTGGCGATCAAGCAGGGTGAGCGTTACAACCGCAACAAGACCCTGGAGCGCCACCGCGACAACGCCCTGTTTGTCGGCTTTGCACCGGCCGACCACCCGAGTGTGGTGGTGGCGGTGATGATCGAGAACGGTGAGGCTGGGGGCCGGGTGGCGGGGCCGGTGGTGCGCGAGGTGATGGATGCTTACCTGCTGGATGAGCAAGGGCACCTGAAGCCTGAGTATGCGGGCGGTGCAAGTGGCCGTAACGTGCCACACATCTGAGAATTCGGGGCTGCTTCGCGCCTAATGGCTGCGGTGCGGTGCTGGGCTCGGGGAACCTGCCTGGGAGGAAATCGGCCATGGGCCTACTAGCCTCTTCGCGGGCACGCCCGCGCCCGCAAGTACTGCACAGATCCTGAGGCCTGTGAGATTCCTGTGGGAGCGGGCGTGCCCGCGAAGAGGCCAGCAAGACAAACACTCAACCCCAGGGCAAATCCTCTTGTCATTGTGATTGGATCATTCGCCCAGGTAGGCCTTCTTCACCTGGTCGTCATGCAACAAGGTCTTGGCACAGCCTTCCAGGCTGATACGGCCGCCATCGATCACGTAGGCGCGCTGACAGGTCTGCAGCGCCAGGCGGGCGTTCTGCTCCACCAGCAGTAGCGTTACCCCGCCCTTGACCACTTCGACGATAGTTTCGAAAATCTTCTGCACGATGATCGGCGCCAACCCCATGGAGGGCTCGTCCAGCAACAATAGCTTGGGCCGCCCCATCAGTGCCCGTGAAATGGCCAGCATCTGCTGCTCGCCACCCGACATGGTGCCGGCCAGCTGAAAGGCACGTTCTTTCAAACGCGGAAAGATACCGTACATGCGTTCGATGTCAGCACCGATGGCGTCCTTGCCGTCGCGCCGACTGAAGGCCCCCATCTCGAGGTTTTCGTGCACCGTCAGCTTGGGGAAAATGCCCCGCCCTTCCGGCACCAGCGCCAGCCCCTCGCGGATCAGGTCATGGCCCTTGATCGCCGCGTGCGCCTTGCCATCGAAGGTGATGCTGCCGGCGCTGGGCTTCAGCAAGCCGGCCAAGGTTTTCAGGGTGGTGGTCTTGCCGGCGCCATTGGCGCCGATCAGCGCCACCATCTCACCCTCGCCCACCGTCAGGTCGATGCCCTTGATGGCCTGGATAGCCCCGTAGCTGACCTTCAGGTCACTCACTTGCAGGATGTTTTTCATGCCACTGCCTCTGCACCCAGGTAGGCCTCGATCACGCGTGGATCCTTGCGCACGTCGGCCGGCAGGCCGTCGGCGATCTTGCGGCCGAATTCCAGTACGGTGATGTGGTCGCAAAGGCCCATCACCAGCTTCACGTCGTGCTCGATCAACAACACTGTCTTGCCATCCGCCTTCATCTTGCACATCAGCTGGCGCAAGCCTTCGGTTTCCGAAGCGTTCATCCCCGCCGCCGGTTCGTCGAGCGCAATCAGCTTTGGCTCGGTGGCCAGCGCCCGAGCGATTTCCAGGCGGCGCTGGTCGCCGTAGGACAGGCTCTTGGCCAGTTCACCGGCCAAGTGGCCGATGCCGACGTAGTTCAGCCAGTAACGCGCGGCCTGGCGGATTTCCCGCTCTTCACGCACACAGGCCGGGGTACGCAGAATTGCGCCGAACACACCACTGCGGGTGCGTACGTGGCGGCCGATCATCACGTTTTCCAGGGCGGTCATGTTGTGGAACAGGCGGATGTTCTGGAAGGTGCGGGAGATGCCTGCCTCCACCACCTTGTGCGGTTTGCTGATGCGCAGTGGCTTGCCGTCGAACATCACCCTGCCCTGCTCGGCCCGATACAGCCCAGTGAGCACGTTGAACAGCGTGGTCTTGCCGGCGCCATTGGGGCCCAGCAGGCCGCGGATCTCGCCGCGACGGATGCTCAGGTCAATGCCATGCAGGGCCTGCAGGCCACCGAAGAACTTGCTCACCTGATGCAGCTCGAGAAGGAAATCGCTCATGCCTTGTCCGCCTGTTTGATCGGGAGTTCGAAGGAGGCTTCGCTGGCCGGTCCATTGATTGCAGTGCTGAGCACCGCAGGCGCCGGCTCGGCTTCAGGGTCGTCATCGTGCAGTTCGGCACGGCGGCGACTGGACGGCCAGAGTCCTTCGGGGCGAAAACGCATCACCAGGATCAGCGCCAGGCCGAATACCAGCATGCGCAGGGTTGAGGCATCCAGCACGTTGCGCAGGATATCGCGACTGATGAAGGTGACGTTGTCCATCACCCACGGCTGGACCCAGTTGACCAGGTCGCGGAACAGTTCGGGCATCACCGACAGGATCAGCGCCCCCAGCACCACGCCCCGGATCGAGCCCATGCCGCCGAGCACCACCATGGCCAGGACCATGATCGACTCCATCAGGGTGAACGATTCGGGGCTGACGAAACCCTGGTAGCTGGAGAACAGCACACCGGACACCCCGCCAAAGGTCGCCCCCATGGCAAAGGCCAGCAGCTTGAGGTTGCGCTTGTTCAGGCCCATGGCCTCGGCCGCCACTTCGTCTTCGCGCAGGGCCATCCAGGCGCGGCCGATACGCGACACTTCCAGGCGCTTGGACAGCACGATGCAGAGGATGACGACGAACAGGAAGAACAGGTAGTAGCTGATCACCGGCGACACGGGCAGGCCGAACAGGCTCCAGCTTTGCTGCAGCGACAGCACCGGCGTTGCCCCGGCACCTGGCGCGTGCGCCCATGCCCCGAAGTCGACGTGCAGCGGGGCAATGTTGCTGATGCCCTGGGGACCGTTGGTGAGGTTCACCGGCTGGTCCAGGTTGTTCATGAAGATGCGTATGATCTCGCCGAAGCCCAGGGTGACGATGGCCAGGTAATCGCCGCGCAACTTGAGTACCGGCGCACCGATCAGCACCCCGCAAATGGCCGCAGCCACGGCAGCCAACGGGATGATCACCCACACCGGCCAGTCCAGCACAGCCTCAAGCAGGCCGGCCATTTGCAGGTGGGGCGAAGCCAGCAGTGCATACAGGTAGGCACCAATGGCGTAGAAGCCGATGTAGCCCATGTCGAGCAGGCCGGCATAACCGATGACAATGTTCAGTCCCAACGCCAGCAGCACGTAGAGCATGGCAAAGCCAAGAATGCGCACCCAGGTAGCGCCCAGCATGGGAATGGCCTCGACCAGGAACGGCAAGGCGATGAAGCCGAGAATCAACAACAGGTACTGGGTCTTGAGGTTTTTCATGACAGCCTCCTCACGCCCGGTCAGCCTGGCGTTCGCCAAGCAGCCCATTGGGCCGGAACAGCAACACCAGGATCAGCACCGCAAAGGCGAAGATGTCCTGGTAGTTGGCCCCCAGGAAGCCTCCCGTCAACTGCCCGGTGTAGCCTGCCGCCAGCGATTCGATCAGCCCCAGCAACAGGCCACCGGCCATGGCCCCGAACAGGTTGCCGATACCACCAAGCACCGCTGCCGAGAATGCTTTCAGGCCCAGCAGCAGGCCCATGTAGGCATCGGCCTGGCCGTAGTTGATGGCGCGCATTACCCCGGCGATGGCACCCAGGCTGGCGCCAATCAGGAAGGTGGCGCTGATCACCCGATTGATGTTGATGCCCATCAGCCCGGCCACTTCCTGATTCTGCGCGGTGGCGCGCATGGCTTTGCCCAGGCGAGTCTTGTCCACCAATAGCCACAAGCCAAGCATGATCACCACGGCAACCAGCATGATCGAGAGCTGCACGTTGGTGACAGTGGCGCCGAACACGTCCACGGGCCGCGTCTCTACCACTTCAGGGAAGGTCTTGTAGCCGCGCCCCCAGATCATCATCGCCAGGTTCTGCAAGGCGATGGAGATGCCGATGGCAAGGATCAGCGGGGTCAGCCGCGGGGCTTTGCGCAAGGGCCGATAGGCGTACTTTTCCATGCCCTGGGCCAGCAGCATGCACACCACCGCAGCAGCCATGATTGCCAGCAGCAACGTGATGACGCCAGGGGCAAAGCCGGCGCCAGCGAGCATTGTCAGTACCGAAATGGTGACCATGGCGCCGATCATCACCACCTCGCCGTGGGCGAAGTTGATCAGGCCGATGATGCCGTAGACCATGGTGTAGCCCAAGGCTACCAGGGCATAGATGCTGCCCAGCACCAGGCCGTTAAGGACCTGTTGCAACAAGATATCGAAATTACCGTCCACGCGCTGAATCCTCGAAACTGCGTTGTCGTCGGCGCGCGGCGGCTCAGCGCCACACGCCGACTGGCCTGGCAGGTGGGAAAAGTCTTCTTGTTATGTCGCAGGCGTGCGCCCGCTTGTTATGGGGTGAAACTCAGTCGCGCTCGACCGACAAGGTTTTCCAGCCACCTTCGGCGAACTGGAACACGGTGGCAGCCGGGTTCTTCAGGTTGCCCTTATCATCGAAGGCGATGGTGCCGGTGACGCCGTCATAGCTCTGGCTCTTGAGCACTGGCAGATACACTTTGGGGTCGTCGGAGCCGGCCTTGACCATGGCGTTGATCGCGGCCCAGGTGGCGTCATACGCAGCGGGCGACGACTGCACCACACCCACGCCGAACTTGTCCTTGAGCTTCTGTTCGAAGGCTGCCCCTTTGGGCATGTCCAGCAGCGGCGTGCCATAGTTCCAGGCATAGGTACCTTCGGCGGCGCTGCCAGCCATCTGCTTGAACGAGTCATTGGGCAGGTTGCCGATGTTCATGAAGCGCGCCTTCAGGCCCAGGTTTTTCATCTGCTTGGCCATGGGTGCGGCCTGGTAGTCGAGTGCCGCGAAGAACACCGCGTCGGCCTTTTGCGCCTTGGCAGTGGTGAGGATGGCGTTGAAATCGGTGGACTTGTCGTTGGTGTACTCACGCACCACCACATTGCCGCCAGCCGCCTTGACCGCCCTGGTCACCTCGTCGGCCAGGCCTTGGCCATAGGCGGTGCGGTCATCGAAGATGGCGATGCGCTGGGCCTTGAGCTGGCTGACCAGGTAGTTGCCGGCGTAGCGGCCCAGGGTGGCGTCGTCGTTGACCGTGCGAAACACCGAAGGGATGCCCTGCTGGGTCAAGGTGGGGTTGGTGGCCGAGGGCGAGATCTGCGGGATGCCGGCGGCGGCGTAGATCTTCGAAGCCGGGATGCTGGTGCCGGAGTTGTAGTGGCCGATCACCACCGCCACTTTCGAGTCCACCAGGCGTTGCGCCACCGCCGTGCCCGTGCGTGGGTCGGCGACATCGTCCTCGGAGACCAGTTTGAACTGGGCCACCTTGTCACCGATTTTCAGTTGCTGCTGGTTGGCCTCTTCTACGGCAATCTGAATGCCATGCTCGACGTCCTGTCCCTGGTGCGCCGAAGGGCCGGTCAGGGGGCCGGCGAAGCCGATCCTGACAACTTCACTGTCTGCTGCGTTTGCCGTCCCCATGGCCATCAGCAATGTTACCGCGGTCGCGAGGGCTGTACGCCCTCCCTTGTTGTTATTCATGCTCAGCTCCCAGTAGTGATTGGACGAACCTCGACATCGCTTACCGCATGCGAAATGGCCGGAACGCCATCGCACTTGTAAGATAACAGTCAGCAGGCAACTGTCAATGGGTGTATGCTCCGCGAGCAGGTAAAATAATTTTCACGGCGACGAGATCTGCGTGGTCAAGAAGTGGGGCATCAGACGAGCTAGTAAGATGTTTGATAACATATGCCGACAACATCACCGCTGGTTGGCTACGGATCCCGCCGCAAGGGGCATGAGGGCTGCGCGCAACCTGCCGGAGAATCAACCGTGATGAGCCAATCAGTTTCAGGAGCAACCCTTCTATGAATGCGTCGTTAGGCACGCGTCGCGCCAATCTGGCGGAAATCGTGATCCAGGAGCTTTCCAGCCGGATCGACACTGGCACCTACGGCCCGGGCGACAAGCTGCCGTCCGAACAAGCGCTGTGCAAAGAGTTCAACGTCAGCCGCCCGGTCATCCGCGAAGCGGTGGCCTCGCTGCGCCTGGGCGGGCGCCTGGTTGCCCGTCAAGGTGTGGGCGTATTCGTGGTCGAGCAGGATGTGAAACGCATCGGCTTTGCCATCGACAGCGTGGTCGATGACGTACGCGCTGCGGCGCAGATCCTTGAATTGCGCCTGGGGATCGAGGCGGAATCGGTGGCCCGCGCCGCCGAGCGCCGCAGCCCGGCCAGCATGGCGGCGATCACCGAGGCGTTCGACCGCTTCAACTCGCTGGACGGTGCCACGCAGGAAGAGGAAGCCAAGGCCGACTTCGAATTCCACCTGGCGATTGCACGGGCCACCAACAACCCGCATTTCACGCAATTGCTGGAAGCGCTGGGGCCGGACATCATCCTTGACCTGAACCTCAAACATGGCCAAGTAACCGGCAAGAACCGCCAGGCACACATCAAGAAAATTGCCCGCGAGCACGGGGCAATCCTGTCAGCGATCAGCATGGGCGATGTGGCCAGCGCACGTACGGCGCTGCGCAAGCACCTGGAAGAAAGCCTGTCGCGCTACCAGCGGCTGCTCGACAGCAAGGCCTGATCGTAACCCTGTGTCGGCCTCTTCGCGGGTAAACCCGCTCCCACAGTGACCGCACGGCCTTCAAATCATGCGCCGTACCTGTGGGAAATTTCCACAGGTGCCATGCAGATCTTGAGAGCTGTGCAGTACCTGTGGGAGCGGGTTTGCCCGCAAAGAGGCCGGTACAGGCAACCTCAGAGCCTCAGGAATGCCTTAAAGCCCAAGGCACACATACTTGAGTTCCAGGTAATCCTCGATCCCGTAGCGTGACCCCTCCCTGCCCAACCCCGAGGCCTTCACCCCGCCAAACGGCGCCACTTCAGTCGCCACCACGCCGACGTTGACCCCGACCATGCCGTACTCCAGCGCTTCCGTCACCCGCCAGATGCGCCCGACATCCCGGGCATACAGGTAGCAGGCCAGGCCGAACTCGGTGTCGTTGGCCTGGGCAATCACTTCCTCCTCACTGCCGAAGCGGAAGATCGGCGCCACCGGCCCGAAAATTTCCTCGCGCGCCACGCGCATGTCCGGCGTCACATCCGCCAGCAAGGTCGGCTCGAAGAAGGCCTCGCCCATGGCGTGCCGACGCCCTCCCGCCACCACCCGCGCACCGGCCTCCACAGCTTCGCCGACCAGCCGTTCGACACCATTGGCCGCACGCCCGTCGATCATCGGGCCGACCTGTGTACCTGGTGCATCGCCCTGCCCGACGACCAGCTCACCCACGCGCTCGGCAAAGCGCGCCACGAAGCGCTCGTAGATGCCGTCCTGGATATAGAAGCGGTTGGCGCACACGCAGGTCTGCCCGCTGTTGCGGAACTTGGCGATCAGCGCGCCTTCCACCGCTTTTTCCAGGTCGGCATCGTCGAACACGATGAACGGAGCGTTGCCGCCCAGCTCCATGGTCACCTTCTTCACCGTTGCCGCCGACTGCCGCAGCAACTGGATGCCGATGGGGGTCGAGCCGGTGAACGACAACTTGCGCACCACCGGGCTGGCCGTCAGCTCGCCGCCAATGGCCGCCGAATCGCCGGTCACCACGCTAAGCACACCCACCGGGATACCGGCACGCTCGGCCAGCACGCACAGTGCCAGCGCGCTGAACGGGGTTTGCGAAGCGGGCTTGAGCACCAACGTGCAGCCCGCCGCCAAAGCCGGCGCCGCCTTGCGGGTGATCATCGCCGCCGGGAAGTTCCAAGGTGTAATCGCCGCACACACACCAATCGGTTCCTTGGTCACGATCAAGCGCCGATCAGCGTTCGGCGAAGGAATCACATCGCCATAGATGCGTTTGCCTTCCTCGGCATAGAACTCCACATAAGCGGCGGCAAAGGCAATCTCGCCACGGGATTCGGCCAGGGGCTTGCCCTGCTCGGCGGTCATGATGCGCGCCAGGTCTTCCTGATGAGCGAGGATTTCGCGGAACCAGGCCTGCAGCCGGGCGGCACGCTCCTTGGCAGTCAGCGCCCGCCACGCTGGCAAGGCGCACTCGGCAGCCGCGATGGCACGTCGGGTTTCTTCTGCCCCCATCCGCGGCACGTGGCCCAGCACTTGGCCGGTGGCCGGGTTGGTCACGGCAATGCGCTGGCCGCTGTCAGCCGCCAGCCATTTTCCATCGATATAGCAAACTTCACGCAGCAGATCACGATCGGCAAGTTTCATGTCGATTGGCTCGTTCGGATAATGAAAAAAGGTGGGGCCGGACCGCGCCCCACCCGAGGTGAATCAGCGCTTGGCTTGCAGGGCCTTGTCGCGAATCTGGCTGAGGGTCATGCGCGGGGTCAGGGCTTCGGGGTCGACCTGCACTTCGATCAGCGCCGGCTTGCCGGACACTTGGCAACGCTCGAAAGCGGCAGCGAAGTCCTCGGTACGGGTAACGGTTTCACCGTGCAGCCCATAGGCGCGCGCCAGGGCGGCAAAGTCCGGGTTGTGCAGTTCGGTGCCGGACACCCGCCCAGGATAGGTGCGCTCCTGGTGCATGCGGATGGTGCCGTACATGCCGTTGTTGACCACCACGGTGATCACCCGTGCGTCGTAGTGCGCCGCAGTGGCCAGTTCCTGGCCATTCATCAGGAAACAACCGTCACCGGCAAACGCCACCACCGTGCGCTGCGGGTAGGTCAGCTTGGCCGCCACTGCCGCCGGCACGCCGTAGCCCATCGAGCCGTTGGTAGGCCCGAGCAGCGTGCGGAATACACGGTGCTGGTAGCCACGGTGCACCCAGCCGGTGTAGTTGCCGGCACCACAGGTGAGGATGCTGTCGGCCGGCAGGGTCTTGTTCAGCCAGGCGATCACTTCGCTCATCTGCACATCACCCGGCGAGCGCGGTGTTTCGAAGTTGCCGCGGTAGCCGCTGTTCAGGCTGGCGACCCAGTCGGCGAATTCCGCCGGACGCACCGCCTGCAAGGCAGCGGCCTGGGCCAGGAAGCTGCCGGGGCCGGCATTGATGCCCAGGGTCGGCTGGTAAACGCGGCCGATCTCCTCGGCGCTGGCATGTACATGCACCAGCGCCTGCTTTGGCGTTGGAATGTCGACCAGCGCATATCCGCCCGTGGTCATCTCACCCAGGCGGGCACCCACCACAATCAACAGGTCAGACTGCTTTACCGCATCGACCAACACCGGGCCGGCAGCCAGGCCCAGGTCACCGGCATAGTGCGGGTCGGTGTTGTCGAACAGGTCCTGGCAGCGGAACGACGCCGCCAGTGGCACGTTCTGCGCCTGCACGAAGCGCTTCAGGTCGGCCACCGCCTGGTCATTCCAGCCACCGCCACCGGCAATCACCAGTGGCCGCTGGGCCTTGGCCAGCAGCGCCTGCAACTCGCCCAGTGCCTGGGGCGCCGGAGCAGCCTCGACACGCTGGGCCGGGCGCGCATCGGCGACCTGCACCAGGTCAGTGAGCATGTCTTCTGGCAGCGCGATTACCACCGGACCAGGGCGGCCACTGATGGCGCGCTGGAAAGCCTGGTTGACCAGTTCGGGAATGCGCGCGGCATCGTCGATCTGCACCACCCACTTGGCCATCTGGCCGAACATGCGCCGGTAGTCCACTTCCTGGAAGGCTTCGCGTTCGATCTGGTCACGTGCCACCTGGCCGATGAACAGCAGCATCGGCGTGGAGTCCTGGAACGCGGTGTGCACGCCCACCGAGGCGTTGGTGGCACCTGGGCCGCGGGTGACGAAGCAGATGCCTGGCTGGCCTGTCAGCTTGCCGTAGGCCTCGGCCATGTAGGCAGCACCGCCCTCCTGGCGGCAGACGATCAGGTCGATCTCATCCTGCACATCGTGTAGCGCATCGAGCACTGCCAGGTAGCTTTCACCTGGCACGCAGAACGCACGCTCGACACCATTCACCCGCAGGGCATCGACCAGTACCTGGCCGCCACTGCGCTTCACTTCGGAGTTGCTCATTGTTGTTCTCCCTCATGCGCTGCGGTCAGATGACCGAATCTTCCAGGAACGGCTTGTTGTCGATCACCCGCTGGTAACTCAGCGCGCTCAGGTCGAGCGAGCGGTAGCCGCCATAGGTGATCAATTCGGACAGCCCCCGACCAATGGCCGGTGCCTGCTGCAGCCCATGCCCGCTGAAGCCATTGCAGAACAGGAAGTTGTTCACCTCGTTATGCGGGCCAACGATGGCGTTGTGGTCCAGCACGCAGAAGTCGTAGTGCCCGGCCCAGAAGTTGACCACCTTGATGCCTTCGAACGCCGGCACCCGCTCAGCGAGGATCGGCCACACCTCTTCGTCGAACTCTTCGTGCAGCACATCGAAATCTTCGAAGTCCACTTCCGGGTCGTTTTTCGGGTAGGTACCGCCCAGGTAGAACTTGCCTTCGGGGCGGAAGAACACCCCGGTCGGGTCGATGGTCAGGGGCACGGTGCCTTCCAGCGGGGTACGGCAATCGAACACGAACAGCGAGCGGCGGCGCGGCTCGACCGGGATATCCAGGCCGGCCATGTGCGCCACCTTGGTACCGCGGGTACCGGCACAGTTGACCAGCAGGCCGCAGCCGATGCGCTCTCCGCTGGCCAGTTGCACGCCGGTAATCCGGTCGCCTTCACGCTGGACACTCACCACTTCGTTCTCGATGTACTCGATGCCCATCGAGCGCGCCTTGCGGCGGAAGCCGTTGAGCATGCCCAGGCTGTCGAACCAGCCTTCACCGCTACGCCCGTAGCTGGCACCGGCGAGGCTGTCGATGTTCACCCAAGGGAATGTGCGCTGCAGCTGCTCGGGGTCGAGCAAGTGCACGTCAGCGCCGTGGGATACCTGGGTATCGTGCAGGCGGCGCAGCACTTCGTAGCCTTTGTCATCACCCAGAAACAGGTAGCCGTTCTCGTGGAAGGCCAGGTCCGGGCGATCGCCATCTACCTCCATCACTTCGGGGAAGCTGCGCACGAACTCGGCACCGAATCTGGAAATTTCGATGTTGATCGGGTTGGAGAACTGCTGGCGGATCGAGCTGCTCGACAGCGCGGTGGCCGACTTGTTGTAGGTCCAGTCGCGCTCGATGACCAGTACCGAACCGTTGAAGTCCGGGTTGTTGGCCAGGAAGTAGGCGGTGGCGCTGCCGTTGACCGCGCCACCGACGATCACCACATCGTAATTCTGTTGTTTAGCGGTGGAAGCCATGGAATTAGCTCTCTTCTGATGTTGCGATATACAAGATTCACACTCGCCACGCGGGCTTCTTTTACCCGCACCGGCCTCTTCGCGGGTAAACCCGCTCCCACAATGGGCCGCGCTGTCCCTGTGGCAGACGAGGCGATTATTTCGGGTCTTCGAAGTGCCCGGCGCCGGCGAAGTTGCCGCCGTGGTAGCGCGCGGCCGGTTCGTTCGGATCCAGTGGCGGGTGCTCGGCCAGCACCTTGTCACGGTAGTCGTCGGCGCTGTCCTTGGGCACGTAACCGATGGACGAAGCCAGGCGGTTGTCCCACAGGCTTTCGCGGTTGGCCGACATGCCGTAGACGATCATGTGCCCGACCCGCGGCGCCAGCAGCGAGCGCTCGGTGAGCTGGGCGAAGTCGTCGAACGACAGCCAGGTAGCGAGCATCCGCCGGTCCAGTGGCTCAGGGAACGACGAGCCGATGCGCAGGTTGACCGACTCGATGGCGAACTTGTCCCAGTAATAGCGGCCCAGGTCCTCGGCGAAGCACTTGCTGACGCCATACAGGCTGTCGGGGCGGTGCGCGGCGGTTGCGTCGATGGTTTCGGTGCGGTCGTAGAAACCGATGGCGTGGTTGGAGCTGGTGTACACCACACGCTTGACGCCATTGCGCCGTGCCGCTTCGTAGATGTTGTAGGTGCCAACGATGTTACCGTTGAGGATCTTGTCGAAGGTGTCCTCCACGGGTACGCCACCCGCATGCACGATGGCGTCGACGCCTTCAGTCAGCGGCAGCACATCGTTGAAATTGGCCAGGTCGCAACGCACCAGCTGTTCATGCGGCGCAGCGTGGCCCATCTCGGCGATGTCGGTCAGGCGCAGCTCGTCGGCGAAGGCGGCCAGGTGCTTGCGCAGCACGCTGCCAAGGCGTCCGGCGGCGCCGGTGATCAGCAGTCGTTTGAAAGGCTTGCTCATGTCTTACCTCGAATGCTTGGTGGGGTCAGGACAGCGCCGCGAACGCATCGCGCAACTGCCCCAGGGCTTGTTCCAGTTCCTGCCGCGACGTGGCGAACGACAGACGAATGTAGGGCTCAAGGCCAAACGCCGAACCCGGGACGGTCGCGACCTTGCCAACGCGCAGCAGGTAGGCCGAAAGGTCGGCATCGTTACAAATGACCTGGCCATCGGGGGTGCGCTTGCCAATGAAGGCACTGACGTCAGGGAAGGCATAAAACGCGCCCTGTGGCATCTGCAATTGCAGGCCCGGGATCTGCGCCAACCCCTGTACCAGCAGCGCGCCACGCGCCTGGTACTCGCGGTTGGCTTCGCGCACGAAGTTCTGCGGCCCGTTCAGCGCCGCCACGGCCGCCAGCTGCGAAATGCTCGACGGGCAGGTGGTGGTCTGCGATTGGGTCTTGTTCATCGCCACCACCAGGTCTTTTGGCCCGGCGGCGTAGCCAAGCCGGTAGCCGGTCATGGCATAGGCCTTGGACACACCGTTGATCAGCAAGGTGCGCTCACGCAACTGCGGGCAAGCCGTGACGAAGGACACGAACGGCTGATCGCCCAGCACGATGTGCTCGTAGATCTCGTCAGAGATGATCAGCACGTTCGGGTGCCGCTCCAGCACCTTGCCCAACGCAGCAAACTCTTCTTGGGTGAAAATCGCACCGCTCGGGTTGTTCGGCGAGTTGAGCATCACCCAACGGGTGCGTGGGGTGATGGCAGCTTCCAGCTGTTCGGGCTTGAGCTTGAAGCCCTGCTGCGCGCTGCACGGGATGACCTTTGGCACGCCACCATTGAGCAGGGCCATGTCGGTATAAGACACCCAGTACGGCGCCGGGGTGATTACCTCGTCACCCGACTCGAGCGTAGCGAGGAAGGCATTGAACAACAGTTGCTTGGCACCATTGCCCACGCAGATTTCGTCCAGGCCATAGACCAGATCGTTTTCCCGGGCAAACTTGTCGACGATGGCCTGGCGCAACACTTCAAGGCCATTGGGCCCGGTGTAGTGGTTGTTGCCCGCGCGCATTGCCTGGTACGCGGCCTCGATAACGTGAGCCGGCACGTTGTAGTCTGGCTCGCCAAGGGCCAGGTTGATGACCGGTTCGCCCTGGGCCAGCATCTGCTTGGCCAGTACCGACACCGCCATGCTTGGCGAGCTTTTTACCGCACGCACGCGGCTGCTTTGCACGTCCATTTTCTAGCGCTCCTGGGCGGCGTCGAAGCCGTAGTCGTTGCGTGCCTGTTCGGCGCTGATGTAGCCCGCACGCACATCGCGTTCAACCTGTCTGGGGTCGCGCTGGCGCGGGTCACCGTAGCCACCACCACCGGGCAGGCGCAGCACCAGGCGACGCTCGGCAGGCACGAACTGCTGGCCCTTGCCGCGCAGCAGGCTGCCATCGTCCAGGCCGACAAAACCTTCGGCGCCCGCTTTGCCACCCTCCAGGCCGCGTGCCGCGTACTGGATACGGTCGAACATGGCACTGAAGCGGAAGCTGTAACCCTCGGCCGCCGACACTTCGATCTCCTGGCCCAGGCCGCCGCGCAACTGGCCGGCGCCACCAGAGCCTTCACGCAGCTCCTTGCGCCACACCACCACCGGGCCAGCATGCTCGGTGGCTTCCACCGGCATGGTGTGCACGCCGCTGGGGAACGCCGTGGCACTGAGGCCATCCATGGCCGAACGGGCACCCATGCCGCCACTGTTGAACATCAGCATCTCGGCATTCCGGCCAGTCGGGTTGCTTTCCAGCGGGCGCACGCTCAGGTGCAGGTTCCACAAGGCACTGGCGCCCTCGGCCGGCACTTTGCCGGGCAGGCACTTGTGCAGTGCGCCAAGCACCAGGTCGGGCACGAAATGGCCCAGCACATGGCGCACCGACACCGGCGCCGGGTGCTTGGCGTTGAGGATGCAGCCTTCCGGCGCAGTGACCTCGAACGGCGCCAATGATGCAGTGTTGTTCGGGATTTCCGGCGCGACGATGCATTTGAGGCCATAGCAAGCATAGGCCTTGGCGTAGCCCAGCGGCACGTTGATGCCGAACTGGCTCATGCCCGAAGTGCCGGTGAAATCGCTCTTGATGCCGTCGGAGCCAACAGTGAGGGTCACCACCAGGGTCACCGGCACGTCGTAGCCATCCAGGGTCATGCTGTTGGTGTAGGTACCGTGGGGCAACGACTTGAAGCATTCAAGGGTGGCGCGGCGGCTGTGCTCCAGGATGAAGCCACCGATGTGTTCCAGGTCGTCCAGCTTGAACTCTTCGAGCATGTCCAGCAGGCGTTTGTGACCGGTCTCGTTGCACGCCGACAGCGCATAGAAGTCGCCCACTACGCGGTCGTTCTCGCGCACGTTGTTGCGCAGGATGTTGATCAGGTCGCGGTTGACCTTGCCGCGCTCGAACAGCTTCATGATCGGGATGAAAAGCCCTTCCTCGTACACCTCGCGGGCATCGGGGCCAAAACCGCGGCCACCGATGTCCACCACGTGGGCGGTACTGGCGAAGTAGCCGATCAGCCTGCCTTTGTAGAACGACGGCGAAACGATGGTGATGTCGTGCAGGTGGCCGGTACCCTTCCACGGGTCGTTGGTCACGTACACATCGCCTTCGAAGATGTTGTCTTCGCCGATGTCGTTGATGAAGTGCACCACCGCCTCGGCCATGGTATTGACGTGGCCCGGGGTACCGGTGACTGCCTGGGCCAGCATGTTGCCGGCACGGTCGAACACCCCCGCAGACAGGTCGCCGGCTTCACGTACGCTGGTGGAAAACGCGGTGCGGATCAGGGTCAGCGCCTGCTCTTCGACCACCGAGACCAGGCGGTTCCACATCACCTGCATTTGAATGTCGATCAAAGTATCGCTCATGGTTCTGGCTTCCGAATCAGGCGTTAGCGGCGCACGACCAGCAGGCAGCCGTCTGGCTGGACCGTGGCGGTGAAGTTGGAGGTGACGAAGGTCGAAGTTTCGCGCTCGACGATGATCGCCGGGCCGTCCACACGGGCACCGACCTGCAGCTCTTCGCGTGGGTAGATGCCGGCTTCGACGAAACCGCCAGCGGCCACGTCGAACACCTGGCGCCGCGTGACTTCGTGGGCGCGGTAGGCAGCGCCCACTTCTTCGATGCGTGCCACCGGCGGCAGCGGCGAACTGGCCCGGACCGACCAGCTGACGATCTCGATGTCCGGTCCTTCGATGGGGCGGCCGAAGAAGCGGGTGTAGGCTTCTTCGAAGCGCGCCTTGAACTCTACCGTGTCGGCAGCGCTGAAGGCTTTGAAAGGCAGCGCGACGGGGATTTCCCAGCCCTGGCCGACATAGCGCATGAATGCGGTGCAGTCCATTTCCGGCTCGCCTTGCGGCATGCCCTGGCGCAGGAAGCCCAGCGACTCGGCTTTCATCTCGTCGATCAGGCCGTTGACTTGCGCGGCCTCGAACTCGGACAGGCGCACGAAGGCGCTGCGTACGGCCTCATAGCCGAACGGCGCACGCAGGAAGCCAATGGCCGAGCCCACCCCGGCACCGGCCGGGACGATGAAACGCGCCACGCCCATTTTTTCGCACAGCCGCGCAGCGTGTAGCGGGCCTCCACCACCAAAGGTGATCATGGTGTAGTCGGCGATGTCTTTGCCGCTTTCCACCGCGTGCACACGGCCGGCGTTGGCCATATTCTCGTCGACCACTTCGCACACGCCGAACGCTGCTGTGTCGGCCTGCATGCCCAGCGGCTGGCCGATCTCCCGGGCCATGGCGTTGGCGGCGTTGTCTCGGGACAGGCGTAGCGCGCCACCGGCGAAGTTGTCGGCATTCAGGCGACCAAGCAGCAGGTTGGCGTCGGTGATGGTCGGCTCCAGGCCGCCACGGCCATAGCAGGCCGGGCCAGGCTCGGACGCCGCGCTGTGCGGGCCCACGCGAATTTGGCGCATGCTGTCGATGCTGGCGATGGAACCACCACCCGCGCCGATCTCGACCATTTCCACCACCGGGATGGAAATCGGCATGCCGCTGCCCTTCTTGAAGCGGTAGGTACGTGCAACTTCGAAGGTTTTCGCGGTTTTCGGCACCTGGTCTTCGATCAGGCAGATTTTTGCCGTGGTGCCGCCCATGTCGAACGACAGCACGTTCTCCAGCTGGTAGCGGCGGGCGATGTCGGCAGCAAAGATGGCACCACCGGCCGGGCCGGACTCCACCAGGCGCACCGGAAACTCTGCTGCGCTCTGCACCGAGATGATGCCGCCGCCGGAGTGAATCATGAACACCGGGCAATCGGCGCCCTCTTGCTTGAGGGTAACCACCAGGCGGTCCAGGTAGGATTTGATCAGCGGCTTGACGTAGGCATTGGCGCACACGGTATTGAAGCGCTCGAACTCGCGCATCTGCGGCGAGACTTCACTGGAGATGGAAATCGACAGCTGCGGCAGGCGCGCCTGCAGGGCATCGCGCAGCTGGCGCTCGTGGGCGCCGTTGACGTAGCTGTGAATGAAGCCGATGGCGACGCTCTGGTAGTTGCCTTCGGCGATGCGCTCGACCAGGGCATCGATTTCGGCCTGCGCAGGGGCAATCAGCACTTGGCCTTTGACATTCAGGCGTTCACGCAGGGTGTAGCGGTGTTCGCGGTCGATCAGCGGCGGCGGCAGGACGATGTTGATGTCGTACTGCTCGAAGCGGTTCTCGGTGCGCATTTCCAAGGTGTCGCGGAAGCCTTCGGTGGTGATGAAGGCTGTGCGTGCGCCACGGCGCTCGATCAGGGCGTTGGTGGCCAGGGTGGTACCGTGGATCAACTGATCAATGTCCGACAGCGCCAGGCCTGCCTGCTCCACCACCTGGCGCACGCCAGTGAGGATGGCCCGTTCGGGCAGCTCATAGTCGGTCAGGATCTTGGTCGAATGCAGCACGCCGTTCACGTCCAGCGCGATATCGGTGAAGGTCCCGCCTATGTCCACGCCGACCCGGCATGATGTCGCAGTCATCGTCATATCCCCTGCAGTGCTTTGTAGTTGTCTCGACCGGCTGAAACGGTCTTCATGTAAGTTATATGTTGTCTTACAGGTGGTCAAGCACCTATTTTCCCAAATCTCGCCTTCCTATGCCGGCTTCTGCCGGAGCGGTTCAGCGAGGCGCCAAACCGCCGCGAAGAGGCTGGCACAGGCAACACAACTGCTAGATCAACCCGCAGTCTTGACCATCCGCCCGCCACCCACCGCCTGCGCCGTGGGGAACACTTCCAGCCGCGACACATCCACCTGCCGGGGCATCTTCAGCGCCGCCAGCAGCAGCTGTGCGATGTCTTCCGGCTGGATCGACTCGTAGCCGTCATACAGCTCGCTACCCGCTGCCTGCATGCCCATCGCTGCCTTGTACAGCTGGGTCTGCACCCTGCCCGGGGCAATTTCGGTCACCCGCACCCCGCTGCCCAGCAGATCACAGCGCAAGGCATCGCAGAACAGGCTGACGCCGGCCTTGGACGCCCCGTACACCGCCGCACCAGGGTGCGGCGCGCGGCCGGCACTGGAGCCGATGAAAAACAGATGCCCCCTGCCCCGCCCGACCATGCCCGGCAACACCTGGCGCGCCAGGTGCAGCGGCGCCTTGAGGTTGATGTCGAGCATATTGTCGATTTCGGCTTCGTCGATGTCCTGGAACGCCGCACGGGTAGACAGAATGCCCGCGTTGTTGACCAGCACATCCACCGCCTGCCCTTCCAGCGCGGCAGCCAGCGACCGGTAGTCGCGCACATCCGCCTGCAAGGTGGTCACACCTGGCTCGCCAGCAAGCTCCGCCAGCGCCTGCGGGCTGCGCCCCACGGCAATCACCTGCAGGCCGGCGTCACGCAGCGCCAGCACGATGGCCTTGCCGATACCGCTGGTAGCCCCGGTCACCAGCGCGCGCTGGTAGCCCTCGGGGAATGCGACTTCAGGCATAGATGTAACCCCCGCTGACAATCACGCTTTCACCCGTGGCATAGCTGTTGCGGCTACTGCCCATCATCACGATCCACTCGGCGATTTCTGCCGGCTCCGCCGCGCGGCCCAGCGGGTTGGCGGCGGCCAGTTCGCCAAGGAAGCCCAACTGCTTGGCGCGCTCGGTGGCAAAACCGGCCGGCGCCACCGAGTTGACCAGGATCTGGTCCTTGGCACAGGCCTGGGCGAACGACTTGGTCAGGCTTACCACCGCAGCCTTGGTCGCCGCATAGTGGGCGTTTTGCGGGTGGGCCTTGAAGGCATCCACCGAGGTGACGTTGACGATGCGCCCGGTCACCGCCGGGGCTGCCACGTACTGCTGCATGTGGCGCACCGCCGCGACCATCATGTGGTAGGTGCCCTTGATGTTCACGGCGTTTTCCAGGTCCCACTCTTCGTCGGTGATCTCGAAGATGTCCTGGCGCGGGTAGATGGCCGCGCTGTTGACCAGGCAATGCACCCGTCCCAGGCCTTCAACGATCTGTGCGAAGGCTGCGTGGGCGGTGTCCTTGCGGGCAATGTCACCGACTGCGATTGCCACCTCCACACCCTGCCCGCGCAGCTCTTCTGCAGCTTGTACCAACAATTGCTCGTTGCGGTCGATCAGGCCGATTTTGCCAGCGCCACGCTTGACCATCAGCCGGGCTGTTTCCAGGCCCAGACCCGAGGCACCACCTACGATCACCACCGTTTGATTATCCACAAAACACCTCCGCGATTGAGTCTTTACGTAAGATGCCTGTTGTCTTACATTTGGTCAAACATCAATTCGCCGACAGGTGCTGCCATGCCCGCTTCCAGCCTCTCGCCCGTACCTACCCCACACGCCCGGGACCGCTTGCTGGATGCGGCCACCGCGCTGTTTGCCAGCCATGGCTACCAGGCCATCGGCCTGCGTGACCTGGCCAGTCACCTGGGCCTGCGCGCCGGCTCGCTGTATCACCATATCGATACCAAACAGGGCCTGCTGTTCGAGCTGATCGAGTCGAGCCTGACCGACCTGCTGTATGAAACCCGACAATGCCTCAAAGGCGCCCGAGCCACCAGTGAACGCTTGCCCTGTTTTGTACAGGCCTTTGTGACCTACAGCCAAGCCAACCCGGACAAGCTGGTGTTGCTGACGCGGGAGGCCATGAATCTGAACGAGGAGCAACTGTTGCAAGTTGAACAGTTGAAAGCTGAATACAGCGGGCTACTCAGCGACATCGTCGCCGCCGAGTGCGGCCTGACGACTCCGCGCGCGCGGTCGATTGCCCATGCAGTGCTGGGCTTGCTGTGCGGGCAGGCGCAATGGGGGACTGTAATGACCGCCAAGGAGCAACTGGTGACCTTCGTGCAGGGCATCGTCGGTACCGGCAAAACAGCCGTACATCGATAAAATAGAATAACAATATAAATTCTTATTCTTTTTTTAATGAAAAATAATCCTCTATAACTCTCGCCACTGCACAGCCGCCAACACTTGGCCAACTGTTGGCAGCGCAACACCCGATCAACACGAAACGCCCGTCCGGCAACAGCAGCTCGCCTTTGAAAAGTTGCTGACTTGTTGATTTATAGGGATTTTTTAATTCGGCACGACGATTGCTCAAGCAAAGTCCCGCTCAACCAGAACCGGAGACCTGCCCATGAGCACCCCACTGAACGTCGTAGCCCTGTCCGGCGGTACTTCCCGCCCTTCGCGCACCCTGGCCCTGACCGAGGCAATCCTGGCCGAGCTGGCCGAACACCTGCACATCAAGCCGCACCTGATCGAACTGGGCGACATCGCCCGTCCGCTGGGCAGTGCCCTGTGGCGCAGCGAACTGCCCGAAACCGTCGAACAGCAGCTGCGCCTGGTGGAAAAGGCCGACCTGCTGGTGGTGACCACACCCGTGTACCGTGGCAGTTTCACCGGCCACTTCAAGCACCTGTTCGACCTGATCGGCCAGGACGCCCTGGTCGACACCCCGGTACTGCTCGCTGCCACCGGTGGCAGCGAACGCCATGCACTGGTGCTCGACCACCAGCTGCGCCCGCTGTTCAGCTTCCTGCAGGCCCTGACCCTGCCCATCGGCGTGTTCGCCAGCCAGGCGGAACTGGCCGACTATCGGGTGTCCAGCGATGCCCTCGCCGCCCGCATCCGCCTGGCCGCCGAGCGTGCCGTGCCGCTGTTCGGCGCCCACCACGCATTGCGTAAAAGCGCCTGAGGAGCGGCCATGAATGCACCTGTAAATGCCCCCCTGCGCCCGGCGTTGGCAATCGCCCGAGAACTGGCCGGGCAGTTTGCCCAGACCGCCGTCGAGCGCGACGAGCGCGGCGGCACGCCAAAAGCCGAGCGCGATGCGCTGCGTGGCAGCGGCCTGCTGTCGCTGGCGATCCCGCAGGCCTTCGGCGGCCAGGGCGCCAACTGGCACGACACCTTCGCGGTGGTGCGCGAATTCGCCCGGGTCGACAGCTCCATCGCCCATGTATTCGGCTTTCACCACCTGATGCTGGCCACCGTTCGCCTGTTCTCACGCCCGGACCAGTGGCAGCCGTGGTTTGAACAGACCGCCCGCAAACAGTGGTTCTGGGGTAATGCCCTGAACCCGCTGGACACGCGCACGGTGGTCAAGCACTTCGACGGCTGGTGCGAGTTCTCTGGCAAGAAAAGCTTCTGCTCCGGCGCCAGCGACTCAGAAATGCTCATCGCCTCGGCGGTGGACGAACGTGCCGGCGGCAAACTGCTGATCGCCGCCATTCCCAGCGGCCGCACCG
The DNA here is from genome assembly GCF_021283425.1 of Pseudomonas sp. NMI542_15. Lineage (NCBI taxonomy): Bacteria > Pseudomonadati > Pseudomonadota > Gammaproteobacteria > Pseudomonadales > Pseudomonadaceae > Pseudomonas > Pseudomonas sp. NMI542_15. Next base: position 85,094 of record NZ_JAJSRO010000009.1, read on the forward strand.
GCATCAGCCTGCACCGCGACTGGAACAACATCGGCCAGCGCCAGACCGACAGTGGCAGCGCCACATTCGAACGTGTGCGGGTCGAGCACAATGAACTGCTGCTCGACCCAGGCCCCCTGAGCACGCCGTTTGCCGCCCTGCGGCCGCTGATTGCCCAGTTGCACTTCGCCAACCTGTTCCTCGGCATTGCCGAGGGCGCCTTCGACGAAGCCCGTCAGTACACGCTCAAGGAAAGCCGGCCGTGGTTCCGCTCCAGCGCCGCCAGCAGTGCCGAAGACCCTTACGTGCTGCGTCATTACGGCGAGTTCTGGGTCGGCCTGGAAAGCGTGCGCCTGCTGATCGAACGGGCCGCGCGCCAACTGGACGCCGCCTGGGCCAAGGAACATGCCCTCACCGCCGAGGAGCGCGGCGACCTGGCGCTGGCCATCGGCACCGCCAAGGTCGCCGCCAGCCGCCACGGCCTGGACATCTGCAACCGCCTGTTCGAAGTCACCGGTGCCCGTGCCACCCATGCCTCGCTGCGCTTCGACCGGCACTGGCGCAACCTGCGCACACAAACCCTGCACGACCCGGTGGACTATCGCATCCACGAACTCGGCGAGTGGGCCCTCAACGACAAACGTCCTGCCCCATCCTTCTACTCCTGAGGACTGCCCATGCAACTGCTGACCCTCCCCCCGTCACCGACACTGGCCACCTCGATCAGGGCGACCGCACAGGTCTTCGAAGACCCCAGATCGCAGGCGCTGCTCGCTCACTTGCAACAGGTCGCCCCCAGCGAGGCCAGCGTCCTGATCATTGGCGAAACCGGCACGGGCAAGGAGCTGGTCGCGCGCCACATCCACAACCTCAGCGGCCGGCGCAACGGGCCGTTCGTTGCGGTCAACTGCGGCGCATTCTCCGAATCGCTGGTGGAAGCCGAACTGTTCGGCCATGAAAAAGGCGCCTTCACCGGCGCCCTGTCGGCCAAGGCCGGCTGGTTCGAGGAGGCCAACGGCGGCACCCTGTTCCTCGACGAGATCGGCGACTTGCCGCTGCCGATCCAGGTCAAGCTGCTGCGCGTGCTGCAGGAGCGCGAGGTGGTACGGCTTGGGTCGCGCAAGAGCATCCCGATCAACGTGCGGGTACTGGCTGCGACCAACGTGCAGCTGGAAAAGGCCATCAACGCCGGGCATTTCCGTGAGGACCTGTACTACCGGCTGAACGTGGTGACCTTGCAGTTGCACCCGTTGCGCGACCGCCCGGGTGACATCCTGCCGCTGGCCCGGCACTTCATCCGCACTTACAGCGACCGGCTTGGCTACGGACCGGTGGAACTGAGCCCCAAGGCCCAGGCCAAGCTGGTGGAATACAGTTGGCCGGGCAATATCCGCGAGCTGGAAAACGTGATTCACCACAGCTTGCTGACCTGTGGCGACGGTACGATACAGGCACAGGACCTGCGTTTGTCCAACCTGCGCATCGAGCGGCAAGAAGAGGAGCCGGCAGGCAATGGTGTGGAGGACCTGCTACAGCGGGCGTTCAGCCGGCTGTACGAGGAGCAGTCGGGCGACCTGTACGAGAAAGTGGAAAACGCCCTGCTGCGCTCGGCCTATCGGTTCTGCCATTACAATCAGGTGCATACCGCGCAATTGCTGGGGTTATCGCGCAACATCACCCGCACGCGACTGATTGCGATTGGCGAGCTGGTGGTGAACAAGCGGCGCGGGCAGGAACAGCAGGCGCTGGATAACCGGGTGGTGCGGTTGTCGATCTGAGTTTTGTAATGCCTGAGCCGGCCCTTTCGCGGCTAAAGCCGCTCCCACAGGGACAGCGCAAGCTTGAAGCTTATGCAGTACCTGTGGGAGCGGGCGTGCCCGCGAATGGGTCAGGATGCCGTGCGCGGCATCAGTTCATACGGGTGCTTCCAGCCTGGCAGCGCCTGGATCCGCGCCTTCCACGCCTCGATATGGGTGAACTCCGCCAATGGAATACCGGTGTCTTCCGGCATGAATACATACCCCGCCAACGACAGGTCGGCGATGGTCAGCCGGCCGCCAACCATGAACGGCGTCTTCGCCAGGTGCGCGTCGACAATGCGGTAAGCCGCCGTGGCACGCTCACGCAGGAACCGGGTCACGTCCGTTTCGCCGGTATTCTTCAGGCAGAACAGAAAGCGCAGCGCGGCGTAATAGCTGGTGAACTTGTGGTTGTCGAACAGCATCCAGCGCCAGATCTCGCGCTTTTCGTCATCGTCACGGGGCCCGAACTGGCCGGTCTGTTCGGCGAGGTAGTCCAGAATCAGCGCAGACTGGGTGAAACGCTTGCCAGCGTGCTCCATCACCGGCACCTCGCCCTGCTCGTTCACCTCATCGCGCCAGGTTTGCTCACGGGTCTGGCCATGGAAGAAGTCGACGAACACCGGCTGCCAGTCCTGGCCCGTGAGTTCGAGCATCAGCGCAGCCTTGTAGGCGTTGCCGGATTCGGCGAAGCAATGCAGCTTGTAGTCGGGCATGGTGGGACCTTCAGTTTCCTTTGAATGATCGTATCGAGTCATTCACGGGTTCACCCGCGAAGAAGCCGTAGCGCCGAGCAAATCACGCTCGGCCCGGCGCGGTCAATCCGTCCGCAGGCAATCCTGCAGCCATAACATCCCGTTCCCCGTCCCTCCCGTCATAGTCCCCGCCCAACCGCCAATGCCATAGTGGACAAAAAAACACGGATAAAAACCATGTACAGAAACACCTCTACCCCCGCGCACGACAACGGTTGCGGCGGTTTCGGCGCCAACCCACGCCACATCGCCCGTGCCGGACGCCAGCATCGCGATTCGTTCGAGCGGCGCTTCCCGATGCTGTCTGGCATGGCGTTTGAATAGACGTGGGGTGCCTCGATGGGCCTGTCGCGCAACCACCTGTCGCACTTCGGTACCCTCGCTCCCAACGTGCATGCGGCGCTGTGCTGCAACGGCCTTGCCATCACCCGTGGCACAGCTACCGTTACCCTGCTGGCCGACTGGGTGAGCGGCGAACGCGACGCGCTGATCGACGTCCTTCTGGGCTCCGCAGGCCCCAACCGCAACCCGCCGGAGCCGCTGCTGAGCGCCGGCGTCAACCTCAACCTGCACCGGGGCCAGCGCCGCGCCGGCCTGCAAAGCTGATCAGGAGGCACCATGCATAGCCTTGGCATTCTCGGGGTGGGCGAGCTCACCGAAAAAACAGTCATCGGCCTGCGTCGCAGCGGTTTCGAAGGCCCCATCCTGTTGTCACCGCGCAATGCGCAACGGGCAGCCGTGCTGGCCCAGGAGCATGGTTGCCAGGTGCTGGCAAGCAACCAGGCAGTGGTCGACCAGGCAGAACTTGTGATCCTTGGCGTGCGCCCGCAATCGCTCGCCGAACTGGCAAATGACGTACAGCTGCGCTCAGGCCAGCGCCTGGTCTCGCTCGCCGCCGGGGTCAACCTTGCGCAACTGTCCACCGCGTTCCCTGGTGCCCTCTGTGTGCGTGCGATGCTGTCGTATGCGGCGCAGTACAACCAGTCCACGGTAGTGGTGTGCCCACCCGATGCGCTCACTACGCAGTACCTGGAGCCACTGGGCAAACTGGTGGTGCTGCAGGGCGAGCCGGAATTCGAGCTGGCCACCGTGGCGGCGTGCATGAATGGCTGGTTCTACTTCTTGCTACACGACCTGCAGCAGTGGCTGATGGACAAAGGCCTGCCCGCAACCGAAGCGCGTGCGCTGGTGCTGGGCAACCTGCAAGACTGCGTGGCCAGTGCCGGGCAGCAGCCAGCGTGTACGCTCAAGGCCTTGGGCGAGGCCATTGCCACGCCGGGCACCTTTACTGCCGATGGCCTCGCGGTGCTGATGCATCAGCCGGTAAGCGCCACCTGGGGCGCGGCATGCGAGGTGGTGCTAGACGGGCTGTTGACGCGGTCAGGGCGGGCCGGGCACTAAGGGATGATCGAACGTATCAGCCCCGGTAAACGGACCAGCCGTTTTCGTGTGCTTTGCCCGGGGGAAGACCACCAACCAGTTGGCCTGCCCCTGCCTCGGGGGCCGCGCGGCGGCCCCGACAATCTCCAGCCTGCAAAGGGAACTACCCGCCCCCCTGGCCCTCTTAAACACTGAGTGGTTTATTTCCCTGTGCTTCACGTATTGGAGAACTCGACATGCGCCACCTACTCCTCGCCCCTGCGCTGCTGCTCCTGCTGCCTGCCGGTGCTGCCCTGGCCCGCGTCGATGCGGGCGACGTCGCCACCTCAGCCGGTGTTTCCGCTTCGCTGTATTCGACCTTCAAGGACGACAAACGGATCATCCCGGCCCGTGACGAGCTTTCTGCCTTCGTCGCCAGCGGCGGTGCAATCCGTGGCGCCTATGTAGAGTCGGCGCTGGAACAGGCGCGCAAGGACCACCCAGGGCTACAGGCCAATGATGAAGAACTGGCCAGGGCTATTCTTTCTCAGGATGACCGCATAGCCGATCATTGAGGCAATCCTGTGCCGGCCCTTTCGCGGGCTTGCCCGCTCCCACAGGTACCACTCCTGGCCTAGAGCCAGTGCAGTATCTGTGGGAGCGGGCAAGCCCGCGAAAGGGCCGGCACAGGCAGCATCACCCCCAACCATCCATGCGCATGGTCGCCCTGACCAGGCGCTGCTCTTCCTGCTCAATCTCCCGCAAACTGTCGCGTATGCCGTTGATATGCTCACGCGCAGCCCGCTGCGCCTGCTCCGGCAATTGCTCCATCACCGCCTGATACAACCGCGCATGCTGCCGATCAATCTGGCGTTTCTGCGCCGGCCGGCAGTACAGGTTGTTGACCGAAGCAAACACGGTGCTCAAGGTCAGATCACTGAGCGATTGCAGGGTATGCACCAGCACCGGGTTATGTGACGCTTCGCTGATCGCCCGATGGAAGGCATGGTCACGGCGGGCATGCTCACGGGCGTCCAGCGCCTGGGCCGACTCGTGGGCAGCCAGCATTTCTTCATAACGCCGGCGAATCAGCAAGCGGTCGACCTCGGTGGCACGCAACGCTGCCAGCCGCGCCGACTCGGCCTCCAGCAAAGCCCGTACCTCCAGCAAGTCGAACAGCGTGCGTGGCTGCGAACTAAACAGGTGCATCAATGGGGTGGCACCCACCTGCCCCGTCAGGTCCGCAACGAACGAGCCTCGCCCCTGCTCGGTGTCGATGATGCCGCGCCCGCGCAAAATGCGTAGCCCTTCACGCAGGGCCGAGCGTGAACAACCCAGCTTCTCTACCAGCCGCCGCTCCGATGGCAGGGCCTGGCCCACCTTCAACACGCCGTCGACGATCAGCCGCTCGACCCGCTCGGCCACCTGGTCGGCGACCTTGGCTTTGCCGTCAGTAACCATTGTGCACCCTCCTGCTGGTAGGACCAGTTAGCCCATCTATCCAAATCTAGCCGGGTAAACCCACCAATAACCAGTACCACGGCGAAAAACTGGTAGGACCAGTGCCCGCCATGCTCGACCCCAGGCGCTGGCACGCGCAGGCTGCAACCGTGACCGCTTTGCCAACAACAACAAAAACCGTTGCCGAGTGAGCCGATGAATATCCTGTACGACGAACGCGTCGATGGCGCGCTACCCGCCGTGGACCAGGCAGCCCTGCTGCAGGCACTGCACAGCGCCCTGCCGGACCTCGATATCCTGCACCGCGAAGAAGACCTGAAACCCTACGAATGCGATGGGCTGTCGGCCTATCGCACGGTGCCGCTGCTGGTGGTGCTGCCCGAGCGCCTGGAGCAGGTGCAGACGCTGCTCAAGCTCTGCCACCAACGCGGCGTACCGGTGGTAGCGCGTGGCGCCGGTACCGGCCTGTCGGGGGGTGCCCTGCCGCTGGCCAAGGGGATCCTGCTGGTGATGGCACGTTTCAACCGCATCCTTGAGGTCAACCCACAGGGCCGCTACGCCCGTGTGCAACCCGGCGTACGCAACCTGGCCATCTCCCAGGCCGCCGCACCTCATGGTATGTACTACGCGCCAGACCCGTCCTCGCAAATCGCCTGCTCCATTGGTGGCAACGTCGCCGAGAACGCAGGTGGCGTGCACTGCCTCAAATACGGCCTGACCGTGCATAACCTGCTGAAGGTGGACATTCTCACGGTCGAAGGTGAACACCTGACCTTGGGTAGCGATGCCCTGGACAGCCCCGGCTTCGACCTGCTGGCACTGTTCACCGGCTCTGAAGGCATGCTCGGCATTGTCACCGAAGTGACCGTGAAACTGCTGCCCAAGCCTCAGGTGGCACGGGTGCTGCTGGCCAGTTTCGACAGCGTCGAGGACGCTGGCCGGGCAGTGGCTGACATCATCGCCGCCGGCATCATTCCAGGCGGCCTGGAGATGATGGACAACCTGGCAATCCGCGCCGCCGAAGACTTCATCCACGCCGGCTACCCGGTGGACGCGGCGGCCATCCTGTTATGCGAACTGGACGGCGTGGAGGCCGATGTGCACGACGACTGCGAACGGGTGGCCGCGGTGCTGACGCAAGCCGGCGCCCGCGAGGTGCGGCTGGCCTGCGATGAGGCCGAACGCGTGCGCTTCTGGGCCGGGCGCAAGAACGCCTTCCCGGCGGTGGGGCGCATTTCCCCGGACTACTACTGCATGGACGGCACCATCCCGCGCCGCGAACTGCCGCGGGCACTCAAGGGCATCAGTGACCTGTCCCGCGAATACGGCCTGCGCGTGGCCAACGTGTTCCACGCCGGCGACGGCAACATGCACCCGCTGATCCTGTTCGATGCCAACCTGCCCGGGGAGCTGGAACGGGCCGAAGCCATCGGCGGCAAGATCCTCGAACTGTGCGTGGCGGTGGGCGGCAGCATTACCGGCGAGCACGGCGTAGGCCGCGAAAAAATCAACCAGATGTGCGCCCAGTTCAACAGCGACGAAATCACCCTGTTCCACGCGGTCAAGGCCGCCTTCGACCCGCAGGGCCTGCTGAACCCCGGCAAGAACATCCCCACCCTGCACCGCTGCGCAGAGTTCGGCGCCATGCATGTGCACCACGGGCAACTGCCCTTCCCTGACCTGGAGCGTTTCTGATGAGCATGGACCGCGACATCAGCCAGGCCCTGCTACAGCAGGTCACCCAGGCCTTGAACCACGGCACGCCACTACGTATCCAGGGCAGCAACAGCAAGGCCATGCTCGGCAGCCCGGTGGCCGGCGAAGTTGTCGACACCCGCAGCCACCGTGGCATCGTCAGCTACGACCCCACCGAACTGGTGCTCACCGCCCGTGCGGGCACACCGCTGCGCGAGATCGAAGCGGCCCTGCACGAGGCCGGCCAGATGCTGCCCTGCGAACCGCCGCACCTGGGCCCCGAGGCCACCCTGGGCGGCATGGTCGCGGCGGGCCTGTCCGGCCCCAGGCGGCCGTGGGCCGGGTCGGTACGTGACTACGTGCTCGGCACGCGGGTAATCACCGGCCACGGCAAGCTGCTGCGCTTTGGTGGCGAGGTGATGAAGAATGTGGCCGGTTACGATGTATCACGGCTGATGGCGGGTAGCTTCGGTTGCCTGGGGCTGTTGACTGAAATTTCCTTGAAAGTGCTGCCTCGGCCGCGCGAATGCCTGAGCCTGCGCCTGCCGATGGGCTGCCACCAGGCACTGGCCGAGCTGGCCGAATGGGGCCAGCAGCCGCTGCCGATCAGCGCGGCCTGCCATGACGGTGACGCCCTGTTCCTGCGCCTGGAAGGCGGTGAAGGCTCGGTGCAGTCGGCCCGCCAGCGGCTGGGCGGCGAAATGCTCGACAGCGGTTTCTGGAGCGACCTGCGCGAACAGCGCCTGGCGTTCTTCAGTGACCCTGCGCCGCTATGGCGTTTGTCGCTGCCCAACGCCACCGGCGAGCTGCAACTGCCCGGCCAGCAGTTGATCGACTGGGGGGGTGCCCAGCGCTGGCTGAAGTCCAGTGCACCGGCGCAGGCGATTCGCGACCAGGTCGCCAAGGTGGGCGGCCACGCCACCTGCTACGCCCCCGGGGCAGCCAGCAGCCCGCCCCTGCCCGCCGCACTGATGCGTTACCACCGTGCCCTCAAGCAGCAACTCGACCCCCAGGGGGTGTTCAACCCTGGCCGCCTGTACCCGGACCTGTGAGGCCAGACCATGCAAACCAACCTGAGCGAAACAAGCCGCCGGCTGGCCCGCGCTGACGAGGCCGAAAGCATCCTGCGTTCCTGCGTGCATTGTGGGTTTTGCACCGCCACCTGCCCTACCTACCAGTTGCTGGGCGATGAACTGGACGGCCCGCGCGGGCGCATCTACCTGATCAAGCAGGTACTCGAAGGCGAGCCGGTCACCGCCAGCACCCAACAGCACCTGGACCGCTGCCTGAGTTGCCGCAACTGCGAAACCACCTGCCCATCCGGGGTCAGATACCACGACCTGCTGGACATCGGTCGCGCCGTCGTCGACCAACAAGTACCGCGCGCGCTCGGTCAGCGCCTGCTGCGCCAGGGCCTGCGTGCGGTAGTGCCACGCCCGGCGCTGTTCAAGGCCCTGACCCGCAGCGGCCAGGCCCTGCGCCCACTGTTGCCGGCCACGCTCAAGCGCAAACTGCCGGCGCACATCACGGCACCCGGCGAGCGCCCCGCGCCGCGCCACGCACGCCAGGTGCTGATGCTGGAAGGCTGCGTGCAGCCGGCCTTGTCACCCAATACCAATGCCGCTGCGACGCGCCTGCTCGATCGCCTGGGGATTAGCGTGCAACCCATCCACCAGGCCGGCTGCTGTGGCGCGGTGGACTACCACCTCAATGCCCAGGAGCAAGGCCTGCAACGTGCGCGGCGCAATATCGACGCCTGGTGGCCGGCCATCGAAGCAGGTGCCGAGGCCATCGTGCAAACCGCCAGCGGCTGCGGGGCGTTCGTGCGCGACTATGGCCACCTGCTGGAACACGACACCCGCTACGCAGCCAAAGCGGCCAGGGTCAGCGCCCTGTCCCGCGACCTGGTAGAAGTACTGCGCGATGAGCCGGTCGAGCAACTGGGCCTGTGCGCCGAGCAACGCCTGGCCTTCCACTGCCCCTGCACGCTGCAACACGCCCTGAAACTGGGGGGTGCGGTAGAGGCGCTGCTGACGCGCCTGGGCTTTACCCTGACCTCGGTACCGGACGGCCACCTGTGTTGCGGCTCGGCTGGCACCTATTCGCTGACCCAGCCAGCGCTGTCACTGCAACTGCGTGACAACCGCCTTAACGCACTGGAAAGCGGCAAACCGCAAGTCATCGCTACCGCCAACATCGGCTGCCAGGCCCACCTCGACGGGGCCGGGCGCACGCCGGTACGGCACTGGATCGAAATCGTCGAAGCCGCCTTGAACCCGGAGACCCCCCATGCATAGCAAGTTCGTGATCGGCCAGGCCGACGTCGCCCGTGTGCTGGCCGCCGCCCGCCAGGAAGCCCTGGCCCAGCATTGGAACGTGACCATCGCCGTGGTCGACGACGGTGGCCACCCCTTGGCCCTGGAGCGCCTGGATGGCTGTGCGCCGGCCAGTGCCTACATAGCCGTGGAGAAAGCCCGCACCTCCGCGCTGGGGCGCAAGGAAACCCGGGATTACGAGGAAATGGTCAATGGGGGCCGCACTGCATTCGTCACCGCACCGCTGCTGACCAGCCTGGAGGGTGGCGTGCCACTGCGGGTGGATGGCCAGGTGGTGGGTGCCATTGGTGTGTCCGGGGTCAAGTCCGAACAGGATGCCCAGGTGGCCAAGGCTGGAGCGGCAGCCCTGTAGATCCTGTGCTGGCTTCTTCGTGGGCTTGCCCGCGAAGAAGCCAGAACAGGTGACTGAATTCCCGAAGACAGAACATCGAGCGAACAGACAATGCCAAACGAACTCCAGATCGCCCCCACCCTCCAGCGCTTCATCGAAGACGAAGTCCTCCCCGGCACCGGTATCGAAGCCAACACTTTCTGGCAAGGCTTCAGCACCTTGGTCCACGACCTCGCCCCGCAAAACCGCGCCCTGCTCGCCGAACGCCAGCGCCTGCAAACCGAGCTGGACAACTGGCACCGCCAACACCCTGGCCCGATCCGCGACATGGCCGCCTACCAGCACTTTCTGCAAGGCATCGGCTACCTGGTCGACGCTCCCGAAAACGTGCAGATCAGCACCGCCAACGTTGACCGTGAAATCGCCTTGCAAGCCGGCCCGCAGCTGGTCGTGCCGCTGAGCAATGCCCGCTACGCCCTCAACGCCACCAACGCCCGCTGGGGTTCGCTGTACGATGCGCTGTACGGCACCGATGCCATCGCCGAAACCGCGGGCGCCGAACGCGGCCAAGGCTACAACCCGGCGCGCGGCGCCAAGGTAATTGCCTATGGCCGGCAGTTCCTCGACGCTAGCACCCCACTCGACGGCGCTTCACACAGCGACGCCACTGCCTACGTGATCGACCAGGGCACGCTACGGGTCACCCTGGCCGACGGCCGCCAGGCCGTGTTGCACAATCGCGCACAACTGCGGGGTTACCAGGGAGAGCCGAACACACCCACGGCGATCCTGTTGCAGCACCACCAGCTGCATTTCGAAATCCAGATCGACCCGGCCAGTGCGATCGGCCAGCAGGACCTGGCCGGGGTCAAGGACATCGCCCTGGAAGCCGCACTGACCACCATCATCGACTGCGAAGACTCGGTAGCGGCCGTGGATGCCAACGACAAAGTCCACGTCTACCGCAACTGGCTCGGCCTGATGAAGGGTGACCTGAGCGAACAGGTGAGCAAAGGCAGCAAAACCTTCAACCGCACCCTGGCTGCAGACCGCCATTACCACGGTATAGACGGCCTCCCCCTGACACTACCGGGCCGCTCGCTGCTGTTCATCCGCAACGTCGGCCACCTGATGACCAACCCGGCCATCCACGACCGTGATGGCCGTGAAATTCCCGAAGGTATCCTCGATGCCGTGATTACCAGCCTGATCGGTCTGCACGACCTCAAGCGCCGCGGCAATTCCCGCGAAGGCAGCCTGTACATCGTCAAACCGAAGATGCACGGGCCGGCCGAAGTGGCCTTCGCCGACCAGTTGTTCGGCCGCGTCGAAGCCCTGCTGGGCCTGCCGGCACAGACCCTGAAGATGGGCATCATGGACGAGGAGCGGCGCACCAGCGTCAACCTCAAGGCCTGTATCGCCAGCGCGGCATCCCGGGTGGTGTTCATCAATACCGGCTTCCTCGACCGCACCGGCGACGAAATGCACAGCGCCATGGAAGCCGGCGCCATGCTGCGCAAGGGCGACATGAAAGGCAGCGCCTGGATCCAGGCCTACGAACGCAGCAACGTGCTGGTCGGGCTGGCTTGTGGCCTGCGCGGCAAGGCACAGATCGGCAAGGGCATGTGGGCCATGCCCGGCCTGATGGCGGCCATGCTGGAACAGAAAGTTGCCCAGCCAAAGGCCGGTGCCAACACCGCCTGGGTGCCGTCGCCCACTGCCGCCACCCTGCATGCGCTGCACTACCACCAGGTAGACGTAGCTGCCGTGCAGCAGACGCTGGAACAGGTAGACCTGGGGGCCCTGCGTGGCGCATTGCTGCATGACCTGCTGAGCATTCCGGTCAGCCCCGAACGGCCGTGGAGCGCCGCTGATATCCAGGCTGAGCTGGACAACAACTGCCAAGGCATCCTCGGTTACGTGGCGCGCTGGGTCGAGCAAGGGGTCGGCTGCTCCAAGGTGCCGGACATTCACGATGTGGGCCTGATGGAGGACCGCGCCACCTTGCGCATTTCAGCGCAGCACATTGCCAACTGGCTGCACCATGGGGTAGTCGGGGCCGAGCAGGTCGAGGCGACGTTGCAACGCATGGCCCAGGTGGTCGACCAGCAGAATGCCGGGGACCCGGCATACCGGCCGATGGCCACCGGTTTCGAAACATCGTATGCCTTCCGAGCTGCGCGGGACCTGGTGTTCAAAGGGCGCGAGCAGCCCAGCGGCTATACCGAGCCGTTGCTACATGGCTGGCGGTTGCGCTTCAAGCAGGAAGTTCAACGCTAGCCCAGGCTGCGCGGTCACTCCAGGAGCAGCCTTGTGGCGCGATCGGGTGGGGACGAATTGTGCCGCAGGCACCCGCCTGCTGCCAGTCAAGGGTGGTATTCCGGCAGCTTCAGACATTTCCCACAGGGTTCTCGGAAGTGTCTTACTTGCTACCGCCGCCCGCAGAAAACAAGATCGGGGCTGGATCAAGCAACGCTGCGCTCCAGAGGAGGCTCCGCATGCACCTGTACGCCCGCCCCATCGCCGAACTGCGCAGCAGCCTGCGCGAAATGCTGGCCCATGACATGAGTAACCCCGATGAAGACCCACACCTGTCGGGGGTCATGTTCTTCTGCGCCACCGATGAGCATTCCCGGCAATTGATCGAACGCATCGAGTTGCTGGCCAGCGAGGTGTTCTTCGACGCGAACGGGCGGGCCATTTCAGAGTATATGAAGGCTTCGACGGTAGAAGGCGTGCGCATCAGGCGCAACCGCAACGCGGCAGAGGATGAGACAGTAATACGCATCGCGCTGGCGGAAAAAGGCTACATCACTGTCAGCGCCGCCCGGTTCTGAGTTTTTTGGGGCTGCTTTGCAGCCCATCGCCGGCAAGCCAGCTCTCACAGGGGTCGCGTCAAGCCTGGGGTGCACGCGATACCTGTGGGAGCCTTCCTGCCCAATCCGCTATCCTGAGCACTCCCCCGCTCCGGACCCGCCCATGGAACTGCACATCCGCCTGGAGGGCCGCAAAGGCCTGGCCGAGCAGCTTTACCAGCAATTGCGCGCCGGTATCGACAGCGGCCACCTGGCCGCCGGCACCCAACTGCCACCCACCCGCCTGCTGGCAGCACAACTGGGCGTATCGCGCAAGACCGTGGCCGAGGCTTACTCACGGCTGACCTACGACAACCTGCTCAGCGGCGTGGTCGGCCGCGGCACGTTCATCACCCCGCGCCAACCACTGCGCAGCAATGAATCAGCCAGCATTCCCCTGGCCGGCGCTGCATCCCTTGAACGCTGGCAGCAGCGCGCCACCGTGCTCGCTCAACGCCAGCTGCAAACGCCCTCGCGCTATGACTTTGTCGGCGGTGCATCGAGCAAGTCGCAGTTCCCGTTCGACCAATGGCGCAGCTGCCTGAATGACGCGCTGCGCCGCAGCCAGCGCCACCCCGAGCGGCAGTTCCAGGCCCAGGGCCTGCCAGAGCTGCGCGAGGCCATTGCCCACCACATCGCCTACGCCCGCGGCGTGCACTGCAGCGCAGCCGATCTGCTGGTGTGCAACGGTGCCCAGCAAGCGCTGGACCTGATCGCCCGGGTACTGGTCGAGCCAGGCTGTCAGGTGGCCATGGAAGACCCCGGCTACCCGCCGGCACGGCAACTGTTCCTGGCCCTTGGCGCACGCCTGCAGTCCGTGCCGGTGGATGATGAAGGCCTGTGCGTGGAGCAGATCGCCGATGGCACCCGGCTGATCTACGTAACGCCCTCGCACCAGTTCCCGCTGGGTATGCCGATGAGCGAGCCACGCCGACACGCCCTGCTGGCAAGGGCCGCGGAACTGGGTGCACTGATCATCGAAGACGACTACGACTGCGAGTTCCGCTACCACGGGCCAGCCTCGGACGCACTCCAGCGCCTGGACCGGCATGGGCTGGTGGCCTATGTCGGGACCTTTTCCAAGACCTTGCTGCAAGAACTGCGGCTGGGCTATGCCGTACTGCCGCCTGCCGTACTGCAGGCCGCTTGCGTGGCCAAGCACCTCAGCGACTGGCACAGCCCGACTTTGCTGCAGTGGGCGCTGGCGCGTTTTTTGGGCGAAGGCCACCTGAACAAGCATATCCGCCGCTGCCACGAGGTCTACAGCGCCCGTCGCGAGCGCATCCTGGCGCGCCTGGGGGGCGACCTGTCGCCGTGGCTCAGCGCCATCCCTGCCAGCGCCGGCTTCCACCTCAGTGCACTGGCCAATCCCGGGGTCGATGTCGAACTGCTGGCCAACCTCGCGCGCAAGGTAGAGGTCGGCCTGTACTCGCTGGCGCCATTCTTCAGCGAAGCGCCGGTACGTCCGGGGTTATTGCTGGGCTTCGGCGCCATCGAGCTGCTGGACATTGACCCGGCGCTGGACCGGGTGCGCGATACCCTGCAACGCCTCAGCTGACCGGCGCAGCCTTGCCTGGCGCGGCGGGGCGCGCGATGGCTGCGGCATAGCCACGCGGACTGAACCAGCGGGTTACCAGCAACATGGCCACCACGGTCACAGTGAGCAGCGTCCACGACGCCTGGAAGTCACCACTCACGTCACGCAGCCAGCCGGTGATATACGGCACTGTACCGGTGATGATGAAACCGATGCCCTGCACGAAAGCGGCCAGGCTGCCGGCCTCGGCGGGCGTCTTCAAGTGCTCCAGGGTCAGGGTCAGGCATTGGCTGAAGCAGGCGCCCAGGCCAAAACCGATCATCGCGACCCACAGCCCCGGCGCCTGCGTGGGTGCCAGCAGCAGGCCGAGAAAACCGGCCAGCTGGATCGCCAGAGCCAACCACAAGCCTGGACGGCGGTCAGTCCAACGCCGCAGCAACAGCGGCAACCCCAGTGCACCGGCCACCTGGAAGACCGTCATCAGGCCCACCAGGTCTGCACCGCCCTGAGCACTGCCGCCGTGCTCGAGATGGTACGCCGGCAGCCACGCCACCATGCTGGTGTAGCCGCCGTTGATCAGGCCGAAATACAGTGCCAGCAACCAGGCCCGGCGCGTGCCGAACCAGTGCCCGCCAGCAGCGCCGGCCAGCGTTGGCGCCCCCTGCCGTGGCCGCCATACCGCCCATGCCACCAGCGCCAACAGCGCCGGGATCGCCCAAAGGCCTAGGCCGACCTGCCAGTGGCCGAAATGGTCGCTGATATGGGGGCCAAGCACGGCAGCCATGCCGCCACCGCTCATCAACGCTGCCGAGTACAGCCCCATCGCCCCCGCCAGGCGGCTGGGGAACCAGCGGTTGACCAGGCCAGGCATCATGCCCTGCACCACCGCCACCCCCAGGCCGGCGACCACGGCACTGGCAATCAGCGCCCAGGCGCTGTCCAGTTGCAGGCGCCACAGGCAGGCCAGGGCGATTGCAGCCAGGCCACCGAGCATGCCGCCATGCTCGCTGATCCAGCGTCGCAACCATGGCTGCAGCAACGGCACCAGGCCCATGCACAGTACCGGCAACGCCGTCAGCAAGGCAGCCTGCTGGTAGCCCAGCCCGGTGCTGGCGCGCATGGGTTCGAGTAACGGGCCGATACTGGTCAGGATCGGCCGCAGGTTCAGCGCCAGCAGGATCACCAGCAACAGGTTCAAAGCAGCTCTCATTGCGCATCGGTTCTCGGGTAACAGGACCCAGGCATTATCCCGGCTTGGCAGGGCTGGCAGAAATGAAGAGATTGGATGCTTGTCAGTGGCCACCTGAATGGGCGATTGGCCTCCCGCTTATGTGCGCAATTGGCTATCGGGGAGGCCAATCGGCAGCGCTACAGTAGTGCCATTCCCATCCAGCATCCTTTGGAGACAGCCATGCACAACCGTATCGAATGGGCCAAGCACGCCCCGGAAGCCTACAAAGCCATGGTCGGCCTGGAGCAGGCCCTGGCCAAGAGCGGCCTGGAGAGTTCCCTGTTGGAGCTGGTACGCCTGCGGGCTTCGCAGGTCAACGGCTGCGCCTACTGCGTCAACCTGCACGCCAACGATGCACGCAAGGCAGGTGAGACCGAAGCACGCTTGCAGACCTTGAGCGTGTGGCGCGAAACCGCCTACTTCACCCCGCGCGAACGTGCGGCGCTGGCCTGGGTCGAAAGCCTTACCCGCCTGCCTGAGCAGGGCGCGCCACAGGGGCAATATGAAGCCCTGCAGGAACACTTCGAGCCGGCCGAGGTGGTCAACCTGACCCTGGCGATTGCCACCATCAACGCCTGGAACCGCTTCGGGGTCGGGTTTGCCATGGTGCCGGCCTGATCATTCAATGATCGCCATACCGGCCCTATCGCCGGCACAGGGAACAACTAACGCCCGGCCAACCGCGCCCTATAGCTGCCGGGGCTCTGCCCGGTCCACTTCTTGAACGCCCGGTGAAACGCACTCGGCTCCTGGAACCCGGCCTGCTCGGCTATCTCGGCAATGCTCAACACCCCCTCGCGCAACCGCTCGAAGGCCATCGCCCGGCGCACCTCATCCTTGATCTGCTGGTACGACCGCCCTTCCCGCTCCAGCTGCCGGCGGAACGTACTGGCACTGATCCCCTGCAGCTGCGCCAGCGCCGCCAAGGTCGGCCACTGCCCATAGTGCCGGGCGCGCAAATGGCGGTACACCTCCGCCACCAGCCCGTTCTGGTTGCGAAAGCGGATCACCAACCCCTGCGGTGCACTGCGCAGAAAGGTTTTCAGGGTCGCCAGGTCCTGCACCACTGGCAGACGCAGGTAGGCGCTGTCGAACTCCACTTCGGTACGGCCGCTGCCCAGGCGCAGGTCCGGCCCCCACAACAGCAGGTCGTCTTCCTGGGCCGGGCGCGAGACGGCCAGCTCGGTGCGGTCGATGGCGATCCGCCGCCCGGCCAGCCAGCACAACATGCCGATCATCAGCACCAGGTAGGTTTCCTCGGCGTACACCTGGGTCAACGGGTCGGCAATGCTCGACTGCACGCTGATCAGCGCGCGCCCACCGCGTACGGTCAGGCTGCCGCGCAGGTCGCGCAGGAACAGGCCGAAGCCAGCCATGCACTGGCGCAAGGCCTTTTCCAGGTTCGGCTCAAGGATCAGGCCCCGGCAAATCAGGGCGAAGCTGCCCAGCGGCATGCCATGGCTGTCGAGGCGGAAGAACTCGTCGTCCAGGCGCTGTATCTGTGTCAGCCACAGCTCGGCGAAGGCCTTGGCCGGTACGCGGGCCTGTGACTGCTCAAGCAGCTGGGGGTCGATGCCCACCGCGCGCAGCTGTGCATCGCGCTCGGCCGGGCTATTGCGCAGGGCGTGGAGCATGGCATTGAGAAAGTACACGGCGACCGAATCGCTATCGCGCATGGTGGTTTTCGCTGTCTATGCTGAGTGGCAAAAAGTGCCAGGTTGTTTGAACAGATCCGGCATAGGCTGCAACAGAGCCTTTGCCTAGACTCGATCCCACTCCGGGACCGCCGGCCATTCTCGCAGAGCCTGGCCCGCTCCCGCCATGCCTAAGCTTACGGAGCCTCTATGAGCAGCCCAGAAATCTATGTCGTCAGTGCCGTGCGTTCCGCCATCGGTGGTTTTGGAGGCTCGCTCAAGGACCTGCCCCTGGCCGACCTGGCCACTACCATTACCCGCGCCGCCATCGAGCGCTCGGGCGTGGCCGCCGAGCAGGTTGGCCATGTGGTCATGGGCACCGTGATCCCCACCGAACCGCGCGATGCCTACCTGTCGCGGGTTGCCGCAATGAACGCCGGCATTCCCAAGGAAACCCCTGCCTTCAACGTCAACCGCCTGTGCGGCTCGGGCCTGCAGGCCATCGTCTCTGCCACCCAGTGCCTGCTGCTCGGCGATGCCGA
This sequence comes from Pseudomonas sp. NMI542_15, assembly GCF_021283425.1. NCBI lineage: Bacteria > Pseudomonadati > Pseudomonadota > Gammaproteobacteria > Pseudomonadales > Pseudomonadaceae > Pseudomonas > Pseudomonas sp. NMI542_15. Next base: position 102,608 of record NZ_JAJSRO010000009.1, read on the forward strand.
TGTGGCCGTGGCCGCCGGTGCCGAATCCATGAGCCGTGGCCCGTACCTGCTGCCGCAGGCACGCTGGGGCGCGCGCATGGGCGACCTGCAAGGCATCGACTACACCGTAGGCGTGCTGCAGGACCCCTTCGAACACTTCCACATGGGCATCACCGCAGAAAACGTCGCCGCCAAACACGGCATTACCCGCGAGATGCAGGATGAGCTGGCCCTGACCAGCCAGCGCCGCGCCGCCCGCGCCATCGCCGAAGGCCGTTTCGACAGCCAGATCATCCCGGTGGAGCTGAAAACCCGCAAAGGCACCGTACAGTTCGCCGTGGACGAGCACGTACGGGGCGACGTCACCGCCGAGCAACTGGCCGGCATGAAGACCGTGTTCAAGAAGGACGGCACCGTGACTGCCGGCAACGCCAGCGGCATCAACGATGGCGCAGCCGGCCTGGTGCTGGCCAGCGGTGACGCGGTGCGTCGCCTGGGCCTGAAGCCGCTGGCGCGTCTGGTGGGCTATGCCCACGCCGGTGTCGAGCCCGAACTGATGGGCCTGGGCCCGATCCCGGCCACCCGCAAGGTGCTGGAAAAGACCGGCCTGAAGCTACAGGACCTGGACGTGATCGAGTCCAACGAAGCCTTCGCCGCCCAAGCCTGCGCCGTGGCCCGCGAACTGGGCTTCGACCCGGAGAAGGTCAACCCCAATGGTTCGGGCATTTCCCTGGGCCACCCGGTGGGTGCCACTGGCGCGATCATCGCCACCAAGGCCATCCATGAGCTGCAGCGCATCCAGGGCCGCTACGCCCTGGCGACCATGTGCATCGGTGGCGGCCAAGGCATCGCCGTAGTCTTCGAGCGCGTCTGAGAGAGCCTGACACATGAGCATTGAACAGATCGCCGTGATCGGCGCCGGCACCATGGGCAACGGCATTGCCCAGGTGTGCGCCGTCGCCGGCTACCAGGTGCTGCTGGTGGATGTTTCCGACGCGGCGCTGGAGCGCGGCGTGGCCACCTTGAGCAAAAACCTCGAACGCCAGGTCAGCAAAGGCACCCTGGATGCGGACAAGGCCGCGGCGGCGAAAACGCGCATCCGCACCAGCACCGACTACGCCCAGCTCAGCGGCGCGCAGCTGGTGATCGAGGCCGCCACCGAAAGCCTGCAGCTCAAGCAGCGCATCCTGCAGCAAGTGGCCGCCAACGTCGCTGCCGACTGCCTCATCGCCACCAATACTTCGTCGCTGTCGGTGACTCAGCTGGCCGCCAGCATCGAGCACCCCGAGCGCTTCATTGGTGTGCACTTCTTCAACCCGGTACCAATGATGGCGCTGGTGGAGATCATTCGCGGCCTGCAGACCAGCGACAGCACCTACGCCCAGGCGCTGGTGGTGACCGAAAAGGTCGGCAAGACCCCGATCACCGCGGGCAACCGCCCAGGCTTTGTGGTCAACCGCATTCTGGTGCCAATGATCAACGAGGCCATCTTCGTGCGCCAGGAAGGCCTGGCCAGTGCCGAGGACATCGACACCGGCATGCGCCTGGGCTGCAACCAGCCAATCGGCCCGCTGGCACTGGCCGACCTGATCGGCCTGGATACCCTGCTGGCGATCATGGAAGCCTTCCATGAGGGCTTCAACGACAGCAAATACCGCCCTGCCCCGCTGCTGAAGGAAATGGTCGCGGCCGGCTGGCTAGGGCGCAAGAGCGGTCGCGGTTTCTTCACCTACTGAGGACGAGTCGCCATGCCTCCGGTCAATGCCGCAATGCGCTGTGCCAATTTTGAAGAGCGACGTGACCGGGCCATGGCGCTGTTTGCCGAAAAGGGCTTTGGCCAGGTCAGCATGCGCGAACTGGCGGCCCATGTGGGGCTGACTGCGGGCTCGCTGTACCATCACTTTCCCAGCAAGCAGGACCTGTTGTACGACTTGATCGAGGAGTTGTACGAAGAACTGCAGGCCACTCTGGATCAGGGGCGTCGAGCCATGGCGCGCGGGGCCTCGGCACTGGGCTGCCTGATTGCAGCGCACTGGCAATTGCATGCCGAGCGGCCGATGCAGTTTCGGCTGGCGGAGCGCGACTTGTGCTGTTTGAGCGATGACCAGCAGGCGCGCCTGGCCTTGTTGCGCAAACGTTACGAGGCGGGGTTGCTGAGGTTGATCGCGCCACAGGCAACGTTGCAGGGGCAAGCCTTGGTGGTGACGGCGCATGTGGTGGCGACGCTGCTGAACCAGTTGCCGGGGATGTTGAAGGCATTGCCCGAGGAACAGGGGCTGGGGCTGATGGAGAGCATGTTGGCAGGCGGTATAGAGCGGACCCTGCGATAGCCTGTACTGGCCCTATCGCCGGCAAGCCAGCGCCCACAAGGACTGCACAGGCCTTGAGATCTGTAGCGTACCTGTGGGCGCTGGCTTGCCGGCGATTTGGGCCACCCGCTTTAACGCAAAAGTCTCTGGATCTGCTCGTGCAGGGTATCCAGGTCAAACGGCTTGGCCAGGATCGGTGCCTTGCGGGTGATCGGGCTGCCAGACTCGAGGATCTCGGCCGGGTAGCCACTGATGAAGATCACCTTCAGGTCTGGTCGCAATTTCACCGCGGGCTCGGCAATCTCCACGCCGGAGATACCACCCGGCAAACGGAAGTCCGTCACCATCAGGTCCAGGTGCGGTTTGCTGGCCAGGATCGCAAACGCCTGCTCGCCATCTTCGGCAACCAGCACGTGGTACCCCTCACCCGCCAGGTAATCGCGCAAAATCATGCGAATCGCCGGTTCGTCCTCGACGACCAACACCACATCTTGTGCATCTTCACTCATGTTAACGCCTTGAAATTCTTACAGTTGGCCATCAGACCCCAAGCTTACGCAGAGGTTGCCCGCGCCTGGTCGTTTTGTTCTTTGAATGTTGCCAGCGGCAATTGCAGGGTGAATGTGGCGCCCTTGCCTTCCTCGCTTTCAACGTGTATCCGTCCACCATGCGCTTGCACGATCTGCTCGGATATGTACAACCCCAGCCCCAAGCCCCCGCTGGCTTGCAGGGCAGCGACCCGTTCGAACTGCTGGAAAATGCGCTGCTGGTTGGCCGCGCTTATCCCAATGCCGTGATCCTGAACCTGCACCCAGGCCATCCCCGCTTGCTCGAACACCCGTACCTCCACCGGCTTGCGCTCGCCGTAACGCATTGCATTGGACAACAGGTTGGCCACTACTTGTTCAATCCGGAATTCGTCCCACTCACCCTTCAATCCTTCACAGCGCTGCAGTTCGATGTGGGTGTCCAGCGCCATGGCTTGCGCGGTGAAGTTTTCCACCAACCCACGCACCAGTTGACCGAGATCGAACAGCCTGGGGCGTAGCGACAATTTACCGGTGCGGATGCGTGACACATCAAGCATGTCCTCGACCAACCGGATCAGGCTGTTGATCTGCCGCTCGTCGCGTTCGACCATCGCTTGCAGCTTGTCGGCGCTGAAGGCTTCCAGGTTGCCCCGTGCCAGGTGCATCTTGCGCAACTGGGTTTCCAGGATCAGGCCATTGAGCGGTGTGCGCACCTCATGTGAGACGATCGACATGAAGTCGTCACGCATGCGCACTGCATGTTCAAGCTCACCTCGCGCCACCTGTAACTGGCTGAGCAGCAGTTCCTGCTCCTGGCGGCTGTGCTCCAGAGCTTCCAATTGCCGGCCAAGCACCTTGCGCTGGCGGAACAGGTCAACAAACACCGAGACTTTGCTTTTCACTGCCAGGGTGTCGAGCGGTTTGTGCAGAAAGTCCACGGCCCCGCTCTCGTAGCCTTTGAAGGCATAATTCATCTCGCGGCCCGCCGCGCTGACGAAAACGATCGGGATATTCTTGGTCTTGTCGGTGCCGCGCATCAGCTCGGCAAGTTCGAAACCGTTCATGCCCGGCATCTGCACATCGAGGATGGCCAGCGCGAACTCGTGCTCAAGCAGCAACGACAACGCAGCTTCGGCAGACTGGGCCTGGTGCACTTCGCGGTCTTCGCCCTGGATAAGGGCATCGAGCGCCAGAAGGTTTTCCGGCAGGTCGTCGACGATCAGCAGTTTGGCGATGGTGCGGCTTAGCATGCGCTGTATTCCAAGGTCGCGAGCAGCTGCCCGATACCACTCAGAGTAAGGATATGGTCGGGCTGATGCAGGGCCAGGGCGGCCTCCGGCATCAGGGAGACCTGTGCGTCGCGAGGGTCCTGGACGATCGTGCGGCCCCCGTTGTTCTTGATATAGGAAAGCCCTCTGGCGCCGTCTTCGTTGGCACCGGTGAGCAGCACGCCAAGCAGGCCCTCGCCATAGGCATCGGCCGCCGAGATGAACAGGAAATCGATCGCTGGACGGGAGAAATGCACGGGGTCTTCCTGGCTCAGCGACAGCGTGAGGTCGTGCTCCACCGACAGGTGGTAACCCGGCCCCGCCACGTAGATCCGCCCGCTGCTGATCTGCGCCTTGTCAGCGGCCTCGCATACCGGGCGATGCAAGCGACGCTGCAGCACTTCGGCCAGTTGGCTGTGGCGGTCGTCCGGCAGGTGCAGCACGCAAAGCACAGGTATGGCGAACGCTGGCGGCAGCGCGCCAAGCACCTCGAACAATGCCGCCACACCGCCCGCCGAGGCGCCGATCACCACTGCGCGTACGCCGTTCATGATTTACGGAAGATCCGTTCGGGCTTGACCAGCGGCTCGAAACGATCGCTGTAGGCCGAAAAATCCACCGACTCCTTGCTGCCCAGCACCAGGAAACCCCGATGGCAGAGCGACTCATGGAACAGCCCGAGGGCGCGGTCCTGCAGCTCTTTGTTGAAGTAGATCAGCACATTGCGGCACGACACCAGTTGGGTCTCGGAGAACACGCTGTCGGTGGCCAGGCTGTGGTCGGCGAAGGTCACGTTATCGCGCAGGCTGCTGTCCATGATGGCGTTGCCATAGGCCGCTGTGTAGTACTCGCTAAAGTCACGACGGCCGCCGGCCAGCCGGTAGTTTTCTTCGTACTCGCGCATGCTTTGCATCGAGTAGATCCCCTGCTTGGCCCTGTCCAGCGAATGCGGGTTGATGTCGGTGGCGTAGATGATGGTGCGCTCAAGCAGCCCTTCCTCACGCAACAGGATGGCCATGGAATACACCTCCTCCCCCGTGCTGCAGCCCGCGATCCATACCTTGATCGAAGGCCAGGTACGCAGCAGCGGCACCACTTCGTTGCGCACGGCAAGGAAGTGGTCAGGGTCGCGGAACATCTCGCTGACGGGGATCGTCAGGTACTGCAGCAACTGCATGAACATGCCGGGGTCGTGCAGCACGCGCTCCTGCAGCGCCGACACCGTGAGGCAATCAAACTGGCGCAGCGCATGCAGGATCCGGCGCTTGATCGAGGCGCCGGAATAGTTGCGGAAATCGTAGCTGTACTTGAGATAGATGGCCTCGATCAGCAAGCGGATTTCGATGTCGGTGTTACGTTCGCTAGTCAAATTCGCTCCAGTTGCGGCAGCCATACACGAATCAACGAGAACAAACGGTCCAGGTCAATCGGTTTGGCCAGGTAATCATTGGCGCCGGCCTGCAGGCAACGCTGCTGGTCATCCTTCATGGCCTTGGCGGTCACGGCGATGATCGGCAGTTTGCGCCAGCGCGCTTGCTGGCGGATCAACCGGGTGGCCTCGAAGCCGTCCATTTCAGGCATCATCACGTCCATCAGCACCAGGTCGATGTCATCATGCTGCTCCAGGCGCTCGATGGCCTCGCGGCCGTTACGGCCAATCTCGACGATGGCGCCCTTGTGCTCCAGGGCACTGGTCAGGGCAAAGATATTACGCACATCGTCGTCCACCAGCAGCACCTTGCGCCCCTCGAACACCTTGTCGCGGCTGCGGGCGGTCTTGAGCATGCGCTGGCGTTCGTTGGACAGCTGCGATTCTACCTTGTGCAGGAACAACGTCACTTCATCGAGCAGGCGCTCCGGCGAACGCGCGCCCTTGATGATGATCGACCGCGAGTACTTGAGCAGATCGGCTTCTTCTTCGCGGGTCAGGTTGCGCCCGGTGTACACGATCACCGGCGGGAAGGAACGGATATCCTCGGCGGTCATGCGCTTGAGCAGCTCGTTGCCGAGCATGTCCGGCAGCTTGAGGTCGATGATCATGCAGTCGTAGATGTTCTCGCGCAACAGCGCCAAGGCATCCTGAGCCATGGCCACGGCAGTGATCTCGACGTCGTCGTCGCCAATCAGCCGGGCGATGCTCTCGCGCTGCAGGTCGTCGTCCTCCACCAGCAGGATATGCTTGAGCTTTTGCGTCAGCTTGGCTTCCAGGCGCGCGAAGACTTCCTTGAGCTCCTCACGACTGGTGGGTTTTACCGCATACCCCACCGCCCCCATGTGCATGGCTGCCTCGACGCGGTCTTCCACCGAAATGATGTGCACCGGGATATGGCGGGTGCCGGCCTGCTCCTTGAGCCGCTGCAGCACGGTCAGCCCCGAGTGGTCGGGCAGGCGCATGTCCAGCAAGATCGCATCCGGTATGTATTGGGCCGCCAGCTCGAAGCCTTCGTCGGCGCCATGGGCCACCAGGCAGCTGTAGCCCAGTTCGTGCGCAAGGTCGAACAGAATGCGGGCAAAGTTTGGCTCGTCTTCGATCACCAGAATGCAACGGGAATCGAAGGGGGCATGCTCGCGGTCGTCGGCAAAGGTCGGTACCAGGCGCATGGCGGCAGCGGCCACCGGCACTTGCGGTGCTGGCGGCAACGCGTCGACGGCGGGGCGCAGGCTTTGCGGCTCGATGTCTTCGGCATCGGCGGCATAGCGTTCCGGCAAAATCAGGCTGAACACACTGCCTTGGCCTGGGCTGCTCTCGACATTGATCTGGCCACCGAGCAGATGCGCCAGGTCCCGGGAGATCGACAGACCCAGGCCAGTGCCACCATAGCGGCGGTTGCTGGTGCCATCGACCTGGTGGAAGGCGCCAAAGATCGCCTGGTGCTGATCGGCAGCAATACCGATACCGCTGTCACGCACGGCGAACACAATACCGCTGCCAGGCTGGTAGCTGACGTTCATGCTGACCTGGCCACGCTCAGTGAACTTGATGGCGTTGGACAGCAGATTCTTGAGGATCTGCTCCAGGCGCTGACGATCCGTGAACAGCGTGGCCGGCACCTGCGGCTCGAGCTTGACGTCGAAGGCCAGGCCTTTGTGGCCGGCAAGCGGCTGGAACATGCCGCGCAAGCCTTCGGCCAGGCGCTCGACCTGGGTGGTCTCGGGGCGCACTTCAAGCTTGCCGGCCTCAACCTTGGCAATGTCGAGAATGTCGTTGATCAGGTTGAGCAGGTCGTTGCCTGCCGAGTAGATGGATTCGGCGAACTTGACTTGCTCGTCGCTGAGGTTGCCCTCACCGTTTTCTGCCAGCAGTTTGGCCAGGATCAACGAGCTGTTGAGCGGCGTGCGCAGCTCATGGGACATGTTGGCGAGGAATTCGGACTTGTACTTGCTCGATCGCTGCAAGTCGTCGGCGCGGGCCTGCAGCTCCAGCTGTGCCCGGCCCAGCTCTTCGTTCTTGCGGTCCAGCGCATCGGTGCGTTCCGACAACTGCTCGTTGGTCTGCTCAAGCTCAGCCTGTTGGGTCTCCAGGTGGGCCTGGGACTCCTTGAGCACCCGTGACTGCTCTTCGAGCTCTTCGTTGGCAGTCTTGAGCTCTTCCTGCTGCACCTGCAGCTCTTCGTTCAGCTGCTGGGTTTCGGCCAGCACTTCCTGCAGCCGCTGACGATAACGGGCACTCTCGATCGACATGCCCAGATTGCCGCCGACCCGTTCCAGCAGCTCTTCATCGCGCTCCTGCAGGGGGCGCAGAAAGCCCAGCTCGATCACCCCGTTGATCTGACCGTCCTCGGTGGCCGGCATCAGCAGCGCACTGCGAGGCAAGCCGCTGCCCAGGCCGGAACTGAGGCGATAGAAGTCTTCCGGCAGGTTGTCCAGGCGCAACAGGCGGCCTTCACGCACGGCCTGAGCCAACAGGCCGTCGTGGTCCAGCCTGATCTGCTCGCGCGCCTGCTCTTCGGCGCCCAGGCCATAACAGGCCACCCGGACCAGGCGGCCATGCTCATCGCGCACATACACGGCGCCCACTACACTGCCCAGATAAGAAGCAAAGAAGCGCAGGATGTTGTCACCAAGCATGGGCAAGGTCAGTTGCCCGAGCACCTGCTGAGCCAGCTGGGTCTGGCCGTTGCGCAACCAAGCCTGCTGCTCCAGGCGCTGAGCCGAGCGTTGCTGGGCCTGAAGGTTCTCATCATAGCTGGTCGACAGCGCCACCAGGTCTCGACGACCCAGGTAAGCCAGCAAGGCGCTGAGGCCGACGATGAACAGCACGAAGGCCGAGATCGCCGTCACAGTGACAGAGCTGACCTTTTCGTTACGGGCCATGCGCAGTTGCTGTTCGGTGCTGATCAGGCCATCGAATTCCTTGCGGATTTCATCGGTGATGCGCTTGCCCCGGCCGTTGCCGATCGAGGCCTGGTAATCGCCCTGGCTACGGCGCAGGTTAATCATCTCGTTGCCGAAGTCGTTCCAGGCCTGCTGCAAAGCAATCAACCGGTCGATACGGTCGACCTGCTGCGGGTTGTCCTCCACCATGCCCCGCAGGCTTTGCAGGCTGCCGAGAATACGTGGCTTGGCCACCTCGTAGGGGTCAAGGAAACGCTCGTCACCGGTGATCAGGAAACCGCGCATGCCGGTTTCCATGTCGATCGACAGTTTGACCGCTTCGTTGGCATTGCCGATGACCCGATCGGTGTGTTCGACCCACTGCATGGCCGAAAGCAGGTAGTTGATCACCGCAACGAAGGCTACGGCCCCCAGCAGGCCCACCCCCAGGGGGAGGCCGATGTTGCGGCTCAACAGCTTGCGAAAGCTTCGCTGGTCTATCGAGGCTGCTTGAATCATGAGAAAACGCCCGAGCAAAAAAAGTCCATTGGAAAGAGTGGCGGATCAACCGTTGTTGTTATCTGCCACTGCGCCGTCCTGATAAGCGAGTCTAACCAGCTTTGACGGGTCTGGCAGGGCATTTAGCCAGTATTTGAAGGCGGTGTGCGCCAATCGTTCCATCTGATTGCAGGGATCGGTATCCTCGGGAACTTCTGTTGTCACTTGGCGCACAGATAAAAGACATTCATTTGTACAGGATCCGAACCATGCATCTTCTTGTAGTCGAAGACGACGACATCGTACGCATGCTGATGGTCGAAGTGCTCGACGAGTTGGGCTACACGGTCATTGAGGCTGAAGACGGCGAAGCCGCCCTGCAGGTGCTCGCAAACCCAAGCCAGCCGCTGGAACTGATGATGACCGATGTGGGTTTGCCGGACATGCGTGGCGATGTGCTGGCAGGCAAAGCGCGCGAGTTGCGGCCACTGCTGCCCGTGCTGTTCGCCAGTGGTTATGCCGACAGCATCAATGTGCCCGAGGGCATGCACCTGATCGGCAAGCCGTTCAGCATCGACCAGTTGCGGGACAAGGTGGTGGCCATTCTGGGTCACCCGTGAAATCGTTGTAGCCTGCTTCGCGGGCTTGCCCACTCGCACAAAGACCGCAGGGTTTCGAACGCTGTGACGGTCCTGTGGGAGCGGGTTGACCCGCGAAGAGGCCGGCACAGGGCACACAACTCACAGCTCCCTGCGCAACAAATAAGTATCCATGATCCACCCCTTACGCCGCCTCTCCTGTTCACGCACTTCCAGTATCCGCGCCTTCACCTCCTGCAACGGCCCGGCAATCAGCACTTCATCCTCGGCACCCAGGCAAGCGCCCCAGTAGATCACCAACCCCGGATCATCGAGCTGAGCAAACGCGCACTGCCCGTCGAGCATCACCACCACGTTGTCGATAGGCCCATGCCCAGCCAGGCGCCGCCCTGGCAGCACGGTCAGCGGCTCGCCGATGCGGTTGAGGGGCACCTGATGACGCGCCGCCAGCGCCTGTACACTGCTGATGCCTGGAATGATCTGCAAGCGCAGCGCCACGCCGCGCTCGCGGACCAGATCGAGAATCCGCAGGGTACTGTCGTAAAGGGTCGGCTCGCCCCACAGCAGAAAGGCGCCGGTTTCGCCGTCGCCAATCTCCTGCTCGATCAGTTGGGCATACAGCGCAGCACGCTGCCGGTGCCAGTCCTGCACCGCACCCAGGTAGTCATCTGCCTGGCCATCGCGCAGGGGGTCGGCGACCTGCACCAGGCGATAGCCACCCTCGGGGCGGTAGCGCTGCACAATGGCCTTGCGCAGGCGTACCAGCTCATCCTTGTCGCTGCCCTTGTCGAGCACGAAAAACACGCAGGCGCGGCGCAGTGCATCGACTGCTTCATAAGTGACCTGGCGCGGGTCACCCGCACCGATCCCGATCAACAACAGGTCTTTCATTGCTTTGCCCTTTGCGGGAACCAGCCGCCATTGTCAGGCGGCTACCGGTATTTGGCAAAACGCCCGCTTAGAAGACCGAGAAGTTGTAGCTGACAATCACCCGTGTTTCATCCATGTCACGCGCCCACTTTTCATAATTGCTACGGTAAGTGGAATTACGCAGGCGCACGCTGACATCCTTGAAAGTGCCACTTTGCACCTGGTACTTGAACTCGGTGTCGCGTTCCCATTCCTTGCCTTCGGCCCTGCTGCCCGGCACCTTGATATTGTCGCCATTGATGTAGCGGGTGAAGAAGGTCAGGCCGGGCACACCCAGCGCCTTGAAGTCATAGTCATAACGCACCTGCCAGGAACGCTCCTGAGCGGCGGCGAAATCGTTGACCTGAGCATAGTTGACCAGATACGGGTTGCTGCCATCCAGGTACGGCATGGCGCTGTCGCCATACATCCGCTGCCAGCCGGCACTGATCTTGTGGCCACCCAGGCTGTAGCCGAGCATGCCGCTGAAGGCGCGATGGTCGATTGCACCGGCGCGGGCATTGCCAATGTCATCACTCTTGATCAGGCGCAGGTCGGCCGACAGGCTGCCCAACGCCAACGGCTGGCTGGCCACCAGGCCGAGGAAGTGCTGGCGGTAAATATTTTCCAGCTTGGCCACCTGGTACTGGGCGCTGATTCGCTCGTTGAAGCGGTAGTCGACACCGGCCAGGTCAAAGTGGTCAGCTTCGATATCGCAGGCATAGCGCTTGTTCTTGCAGTGCACGCGGATGTCCTGGCGGTCAGTGGAATCCCGCGCGGTGTATTTGTCCAGGCGGGCCAGGGTGAACTTCAAGTCGCGCACTTCTTCAGAAGTGAGCATGGCGCCATGGAACAGGGTGGGCAGCAAGCGGCCGTCGTTGTATTTGAGCAATGGCACATCAGGCATCATCGAGCCGTATTTGAGCACGCTCTTGGACACCTTGACCTTGGCCGCCAGGCCCATCTTTGCATATTGGTCAACCGAGTGCCGCGGGTCATGACCGGAAGAAGGCAGCAGGCCACTGTTACTGTCTGCCGGACTCGAGTCCAGTTTGAAGCCGAACATGCCCAGCGCATCTACGCCAAAACCGACCGGCCCTTGGGTATAACCCGACTGCACATTAAGGATGAAACCTTGCGCCCATTCTTCCCGCTTGGAAGCGCCTTGGCGGGAACCGCTTTGGCCATCACGAAAATCCCGGTTGAAATAAACATTGCGTGCTTCGACCTTGGCACTGCTGTCTTCAAGAAATCCGGTGGCCTGGGCGTTGACGCCGGCACACAAGAGGAACAGGCCGGCAACACGGCGCCCAGGGGCGAGGGGGAAAGGGGCAAACATGCGAAGACACATCCAGAATCAAAGGCGGGATACACACTGCGGCACGAACTGGCCACGGCACTGCGACAAGGCCGAACAATCAACGGCCATCATCTGAAATGATCGCGCAACGGCGCTGGCGCGCGCCATTGGACCATGGTCTAGACGAACCGCTGGGGAACGGCAAAAAAACCGTGAAATAGCGCGCGCAAAACTAGGAAAGTTCCCGCCTTACTTACAAAAGTTTGCTGTTTACCCAGTCCCGATGAATGTCTACACTCACTATCAGCGAACAGCAGACCCCACCTGCGTGGCTGGCGTTTTATGTAGTTTTAATGTTCGTCACGCCCTGCCACGACCGACGTACAGGAGTGATTACAGTGTCCAGACTTGCAGAGTTTCGTGCTGCCGAAAAAGCGCTCCAGGAGCAGATGGCGCAACTGGAGGCATTGAAAAAGGATGCCGGCCTCAAACGCGAAATCGAATTCGAGCAGAAACTAGTCGGCCTGATGAAAAGCTATGACAAGAGCCTGCGCGATATCATCGCCATCCTCGATCCCAAGGCGGTAGCCAAGACTAGCGGCCCAGCGCCCAAGCAACAGCGCCGCCCACGCGTGGTAAAGGTTTATCAAAACCCGCACACCGGCGAGCGGATCGAGACCAAGGGCGGCAACCACCGCGGCCTCAAGGCCTGGAAAGAACAGTATGGGGGCGCCACGGTGGAAAGTTGGGTACGCTGATGAAACGTCAACGCACACTTCACACTTTTTTCACAAGGGCTGGCTCAATATCGAGACAGCTAAAGGACTAGCGACCCCACGCGCCCGCACATGCGGGCCTCTAATTCCAGCGCCCTGCCCCGTGCAGGGCGCTTTCATTTGCGCAATCGGCGCACTTCCGTATCATGGCCAGCCTGTCTGTTTTGCCGGTGCCCTGCGCCCGGCCCCGTCTCAGGAGTTCCCATGAGCCTGCACGATCTGCACACCCTGCCTGGCGTCACCGCCCAACCGGATGCCGCTACCGCCCACTTCGTCTTCAACCACACCATGTTGCGCGTCAAGGATATCGAGAAGTCGCTGGACTTCTACACCCGGGTACTGGGTTTCCGCGTGGTGGACAAGCGTGACTTCCCTGAAGCCGCCTTCAGCCTGTACTTCCTTGCCCTGGTCGACCCGGCGCAGATTCCCGCTGATGACGCTGCACGCCACCAGTGGATGAAGTCGATCCCTGGCGTACTGGAGCTGACCCACAACCACGGCACCGAAAACGATGCTGAGTTTGCCTACCACAACGGCAATACCGACCCGCGCGGGTTTGGCCACATCTGCATTTCGGTGCCGGACGTGCGCGCCGCCTGTGCGCGCTTTGAAGCACTGGATGTGCCGTTCCAGAAACGCCTGCAGGACGGGCGCATGAACCACCTGGCCTTCGTCAAGGACCCGGACGGTTACTGGGTAGAAGTGATCCAGCCGACCGAGCTCAAAGGCTAAGCATTCATCGCTGTTCGCTCGTCGGGCCGGGAACTCCCGGCCCCTTGCTGTGGTATATGAAGGTAACGGCTTCACATGCCACAGCGAGGTAAGGACGATGCAATCTCTTCACTGTGAATACCGCGAGCACACCATCACCGCCAGCGTGATGCCCCACCCCGACTCCCCCCTGCCCTACGCCGCCGGCTGCCTGATTACCGCGCCCGACGGGCACACCAGCAAGCGCATGTCGATGCCGATGAAGTTTTTCTCCGACCTGGAGAACGCGCAGCATGTGTCGCTGGCCCACGGCCGCGCACTGGTCGACCAGCAGCTGGATGACGGGCACAAGCTGTTCTGACCCTTCCAAGGTTTGTACTGGCCCCTTCGCGGCTAAAGCCGCTCCCACAGGTAATCCACAGATTTCAGATGCTTTGCTGTACCTGTGGGAGCGGCTTTAGCCGCGAAGGGGCCAGCACAGGAGTAACTAGCCCTCCCGGGCGTAAGCCACTGCGGCATCCACCTGCGCCCGCGTCGGCCTGATACCCGTGTACAGCACAAACTGCTCCAGCGCTTGCAGCGCAATGACCTCCAGCCCGGTAATCACCGGCTTGCCCAACGCCTGCGCCCGGCGAATCAACGGCGTCTGCGCCGGCATCGCCACCACATCGAACACCCGCTCGGCCGCCGCTATGGCATGCTCAGAAAACGCCAGCACCTCTGCCTCCGGCCCGCCAGCCATACCGATCGGCGTCACGTTCACCAGCATCGGCGGGCAGATGTCGCCCAACTCAGCCAGCCAGCGATAACCACACACATCTGCCAGTTGCCGACCGGCCTGCTCGTTGCGCGCAACGATGATGCCTTCGGCAAAGCCTGCATCACGCAGGGCACTGGCCACGGCCTTGGCCATGCCACCACTGCCACGCAGGGCAAAGGCGGTGCCCGGATCGACCTGATGCTGCGCCAACAACTGGCGCACGGCCAGGTAATCGGTGTTGTAGGCCTTCAGGTGGCCACCGGTATTGACCAAGGTATTGACCGACTCGATGGCCGCCGCCGACGGGTCGATTTCATCGACCAGCGCCATACAGGCCTCCTTGTACGGCATGGACACGCCGCAGCCGCGGATACCCAAGGCGCGGATACCCGCCACCGCCGCCGGCAGGTCATCGGTGCGCATGGCCTTGTAGTAAAAGTCCAGGCCCAGCTGCTGGTACAGGTGGTTGTGAAAACGCACGCCAAAGGTGCCGGGGCGGCCGGCCAAGGAGATGCACAGCACGGTATCCCTGCTGGGAGTTGTCGACATAACCTGCTCCTGTGTCAGAACTGAAACGTTTGTGCAGCGTAACAGAGGCGACCACTGGTCGTCCCTTACACAACCTTTACCGTTCCCCTGTGCTCAGCTGACAGAGACTGGAGTCATATTATCAAGGCCCCCGAACGTGGGCTTTCTCTGCGAGGTGCTCCATGATCCGTCACATTCCCGGAATCGCCCTGCTGGTCGGGGCCTTGGCCATCAGCGGGCCCGCTGCTGCTCACGGTGGCCATGGCGGCGGTGGCTGGTATGGACCGGGCCCGGTCCTGGGTGCGGCAGTGGTCGGCGCCGTGGTCGGGGCAACGGTTTATGGCGGGCGTGACCGTACTGTGTACGTTGAACGCCAGCCGGTCTATTACGGGCCGCCGCCGGTGTACGTGCAACCGCCGCCGCAACCGGTGTACTACCAGCCGTACTACGCACCGGCACCACCGCCCCCGGGCTACCGCACCTACTACGGCCCGCCACCGGTGTATTACGGACCGCCACGCTGGTAATGGTTGATAGAACTAATGACCACTATCGAGGAAGTTGATTTCAAAGTGCCCAGGCTGCTGCGTATGGTAGGGCCATGTTTCACAGGAGGTCCACATGGCCACTATCCAGATCATGTCCGTTGTCGGCAGCGCCGTTCCCACTTCACTGCGTGAACAGGGCCGGCTGGCATGCTGGTACCTGGTGCGCAACGGCGAAGCCGTAAGCGGCCCGATGCCGACCCTTGCTGCGGCGCAGGCCCTGGTTGAACAGTTGCAACCAGGCACCCTGGTCGCCTGACCCGAATTTGTTGTGCGTTGCTCCCTACGCCCTTTATGGCCCGCCGATCTGGCGGGCTTTTTTTTGCCGAAACGCCTGGCCGGTACTGTGTGGGGGGCGCATCGCGAGCAAGCTCGCTCCTACAGTTTTTTCGGGCCAGTGTTTTTTGTAGCCATGGCCAACTGGCTGGTCAGTGCCAGGACTTTGCCCTGTAGCCGGCCGACGCTTATCACCAGCTCGTTGCGTTCCCTGGCGAACTGGTCGGCTTTGGCCTCTGCCTCTCTGCGGGCATCGCGCTCAATGTCCAGCAGGTCGGTCAGTCGGCGGATGACTGCAATATCTGCACTGTCCATCGCACGCTCGGTTGCATCCCTGGATAACCACTTGCGCAGCCACAGACCTGCACCCAGTAACACAGTGCCCGTGCCGCTCAGCCAAGTGACTGTGCCCGGGCCGAAGTCGGTCGGATCCATGTGAACCTCATTACAGATGATGATGCCATGAGCCCCGGAGAAAAATGTCTCGCTGGCTTCCCTTGCTGGTGAATTTAATTTAGCCTACAGCTAACTTTGCCACAAGAGAAATTTAGCTATGCGCACATTTAGCAGCAAGCTAAACACTGGCATGCTTCGCCCTATGGACATCTACGACATTCGCAAGCACAACCTGGTCAAGCTCATCGGCAGCCAGAGAAAGGGATCCTGCGCAGAACGCTGGGGGATGGCGCCTGCACACCTCAGCCAGATCCTTTCCGACAAGACCGTGAAAAACCTGGGCGATGACGTGGCCCGCCGAATCGAGGGCATCGAAGGTTTGCCTCGGGGTTGGTTCGACGCACTGTCGGCAGGCGACCCTGGGCAGCCTTCGGTCGAAGCCGGCGACGGTAAACTTTCGGCAGCCGACCTGGTCAAGCAGATGCTTGCCAGAAGCGGCAGAGGCATCCCTGAAGAAACCCGCCAAAGGTTGCTGGCCGCTGCAGAAGAACCGCAGAATGCCACGCTGCTAAAGGCTGACCGTGTTCGCCCTGGCTTGGTCGGCGACGAAGTGTGGATTGCTCACTACGATGTGCGGGCTGCCATGGGCGGTGGCCAGATCCCTCACGACTACCCCGAGATGTTCACAGACGTCCGCGTCAGCCCCAGCCATCTGCGCGAACTGGGTGTGACGTTCACGGAGCACCATCACCTGAAGATGGTAACGGGCTGGGGCCAGTCGATGGAGCCGACCATCAAGCACCGCGACCCGCTGATCGTCGATGTCAGCATCCGCGAGTTCGTCGGCGATGGCATCTACTTTTTCTCCTGGGGCGACCATATTTACATCAAGCGACTGCAGATTGCTGATGAGGACCATTTCGAGATGATCTCCGACAATTCGCGGCACAAGGACCGCATGATCCGCCGAGAAGAGACCTACATCCAGGCCAGGGTCCTACTGGTGTGGAATGCCCACCTTGTGTAAAACGAAGCCCGCCTCTTAAGACGGGCGTTTGCTGAGGCTCAAAATGGCGGCGCCTCCTCCATCACCTCCTCGTTGTACTGCTCGACGCTGAAGTCGTCACGTGCTTGCACGCTGGTGCGCGCCCAGCGCACCGTCACGCTCTGGTCATCGTTGAAGGTAAGGTTCAACTCGGGCGTCTCCAGCAGCAGGCCCATCACCTCGTCCCATTCCGCATCACCGTCGGTATCCAGCCGGTGCACAACCACCCAGCGCTGCGTCTGCGCCAGCGGGTGGTTGATCATCGACGACACCCGCAGGCTAAGCCGCTCTACTCCGGTCATTCCCTGGCACTGCCGGGGGGCTGCGTTCACGTGCTTGAACATATTCTCATCCTGATATCTGTATGTTTGTACAGTATTCAGGGAAAGCTTATCTCACCGCCAAATCCACCGTAAACCCCTGCCACCGGAAAATTTCGCCTCCAGGCAATTTTGCCTATAGCGAAATTTATTTAGCCAATGGCTATTGACTTGAATTTAGCCCAAGGCTAATTTCGTTGCGCAAGCCACCGCAAAGCTGCTGGAACGCTTCGTCATTCAGGCCCTTTTCGTCAGGAGTTACCATGACCGTAGACATCAACGATCTCACCATCGCCACCCCGGTGGCGGTCTCCCCAAGCAACCCTGTAGCACTCGAACTCAGCGGTGCTGAAGCGATCGCCCGGTTCCCGAGTGTGGTGAAGGTCCTCAGCGATGGGTCAATCCAGCTTTCAGCCCCCACCAAGGGCGCTTCGAGCAAAAGTACCCACAGGACCCGCTGCGAATGGACAGAAACAGAAGACTGGACACTGGGAAGCGCCCAGGACCACTGGAATCGCCAGACCATGACGCTGACCAAGGTCAACGCGGCGCAAAAGGTGGTGATCGCCCAGATGCACGTGCGCGGGGATGACAGCCCGCCGGTGAAGGTGTTCTGGAACAAAGGCAACATTACCCTGGGGTTTCGGCGGACCTACAACCAGACCGACCCGGTAAACTCGACAGTACTCAAAGGTGTGCCGCTGGGGGGCAGGTTCGACGTGAGCCTCCACACCACGTCTGCAGGCGTGGTCAATGTAACAGCCAAATGCAACGGGGTATCCGGCACGTCCGGCGATCTACAGCTCGACAGCACCTGGTCTTCGCAGCTGTTCGAGTTCCACGGCGGCATCTACAACCAGGTTGACTATACCGACGCAACACCGGCCGACGACGGCTCGGTCTGCATCATCAGCGAACTCTCGCTGATTCATCGCTGAGCGACATTAGCCGGCAAAGCATCCCGATGCCCCGCCCCATCACAGATTGCATCGGGATGCCAACTGACCAAAAGCGCATGGTTGACGCGCGTGACACGCCACGCCAGTGATTAGTCTCGATGAGTCATATTGTTGCCTGCCCGCTCTCAGACTAATAATTACCTCTCTGCCTGGGGAGGCGCGAAACATGCAACCAAGATTCGTTATCGTTCCTGCTGTGCCAGTGGAAGGTGAATCCTTCCGCATCGGCAACCGGTTCTACGCCGCGACCGCTTCGGGCGGCTTCGATATCTATGACAACCAGGAGAAACAACGACTCAAGCGCGGCTATATCAACAAATCCGAGGCTGCGACTGCGTGCGGGTTGATGAACGCCGAGTCACGCAATCCCGCAGAGCAGTTCCCCATATTGCGAGCAGATTGATGGTTATACGCAGCCTGGCGAAAAACCTGCCTCCAGACCCCGACAAGGAGGGCTGGGTGCTCGGCTGGGGTGTGCTTCGGGACAAGCATCCATGGCATTTTGTCGACGTCTATGCCGACCAGAAGACAGCCCAGGTGGAGGCAGCGCGCCTCGGCGCTGGTTATGTTGTGGAGTACGGTTCACATCGCCTTGGCTCGAGTGAGTTCGTGTGCGGCATTACGCTTCCCGAAGGCTAGAGAGCAGCCCCGCCCATGAAACAGGGGCTCTAAAAGGCTTGCGGTATCATATGGCCGTGCCGTAAATTTCCCCTTCCTGTCATTCCTGCGTTGAGGAGTGGCGCTGAGGCCCAACACCATGTTGGGCTTTTTCGTTTTTGCGACAGGGCCATGGTTCAAGGTGTGCCGATTGTTGCGACTCATCAAAAGAAAGTTCTCCAGGGTGCTGCGAAAGTGGTTTGTCTACCTTGCGGTTGCAGGGCTGGCGGGCAACTACAGCCGACTGTTCGATCACCTTTCAATCTGGAAGCCGTGGCGAATTGCCAAGGGCCTGGCGGCCTATCTGATCGCATCCTGATACGCCTTTCACGCGGCGCAGGATTAAATTTCGTTCAACTTGCGCCCTTTAGTCATAAGGCATTCGACAGCAATTCAGCCATACTCCAGAGGTGTTTTTTGGATTTTGGCGGGTTCTAGAAAGTTACGGAGGCCCGTATTTACGGGCCTTCCAGCCCCTCTCGTCACCAGGCGGCTACGTTCCAAGCACAAGGTTAGGACCCATTAGCCCACATTTTTCGAAAGTGCTTTCGGGCTGCAGCTGGCAGATTTCCAGTTTTGTGCTAGATATTTTGATTCTTGATTTTTTTTCAAGAGCTCTCCCCAGGGATAACGTAAGCAAGGAGCTAACAATGGGAATTGTTCAAAACGCTATTAGGGCTTTAGAGAATCACGCTGACGAAAAAGCTAAAGAAGTGAAAGCTTCTTTGCAGATGTTAGATGTACTCGCTCAAACAAAACTTTCAGAAATAAAACGACTCGTTGAAGACGACATTGCCAAATCTAAGTCTGACGCTAAGTCTGGATCGCCCACCCAGATCCCTCCAGGCCTCTACATTATGCAGGACGAGGGGACTCATGTAATGTCATCTTCTGGACCGTCGGCAGGCATCAAGAATGCTGTCGACAGTCTATTACATAGTCCGGAAGCTAAATGGCGCGATGCCTTAACCGGCTTGATAGGTACTGCACTAGACACATTAATTGGTAACTCATCAGGTGCATCAAGCAACAAAAAGCTCTATTTAATCGCACTCGATGGACATGCAGCAGATCCAGATAAAGGCATCGAAGAAACATACGTTCCCGTACGCATTGACTATTGCCTGTGGACCTACAATTTCGAAAGCTCAGGCATCTCAGATATAGCAACAAATGCTATTGCCTATTACGCACAGACGTCCCTGCTTGACTACAGCAACATCCCAAGCAATCTCCAAATCGATCAATCTCTTAAGTTGATCGGAATCCCACAAGAATATCGCAACGCCATTATTGAACAGGTTCAGAAAGAGCGCGAAGCAAAACGACCTCTCAATTTGGAGAAATATCTTAAATCCGCCTCACCAGAACTGCGCGCCTCAGCTAAAAAGCTGTATTTATCGTAAAGGTAGAGCCCCACCCCTCCGTAGGGTGGGGTCTTTACAGCCAATATTTCCAACAGCATGGTCGACATCCGGCGTACTTTTCCCAGTCTTGCTGGAGCGTGCCTAACCTGACTACATCGAACACACATGCCGAGCAAATAACCCTCAACTTTGGACGAGGGGCTATCCGACGTGTTCGAGTGGTATCGGTTGGGCTCAGTCGTGAGGAATGTACGCAAACAGGGAGCTGAGTTGATAAAGCCAGCTGAGTGGAGCGGCGGCAGATCCTTGCCCCGGGCCTTGGCCACGACGTGGAGCTTGTAATCGGAGACCGCCTGGAAGAGCGACTCAGCCAGCAGGCGCAGGTGCTCGATCTCCTCTGCAGGCGCGCCATGATCCTGCGTCTGGTGGTAACAGCGCATGGCGTCGATCGCCTTCTGAATCAGCGGCTCGCCGGCCTCAACCATCCCGATGAAAGTCCGCTCATCCATGCCTAAGCTCCAAGCAGGAATGATATGGAAAGGTTTGGTCAGTAACCAACGTTGAAGCCCCATTCAAGCGTGAAACCTCCAGAGCCAAGATTAGGCTGCTTCAAAGAAAAAACCAGCAAGCAGCCTAATGGTGTGATCACGCTAGCGCTGCACTTCAATAGCCGTGCCGGCCTTAAGGGACGAGCGTGAAATAATTTTTGCCAGCGTCAGCAGATATTTCTCTACAAGAAGGTAGCATACAATTCCGCCTAGCAGCCCAGCAGTCACAGCGCCTACCGCGTACCAGACTGCCATCGCAAGGCTGGTTATCTGCCCAAACGTCGTTACAAATAGCACATACCAGATTCGTTGAGAAATTGGATGCGACAAATACAGTGAATAAGATGCCTCCCCAAACAACAGAGCGACCCTATTGATATTTGACCGAATGTACTTCTCAATCGAGATAAATCCTGCGACTAAGAAAAACGCCGGGACGCCATATACTAAAGGCCGAGTGAATAGGGTGAAATCAGCTAATACCAGCGCCACACTACTAGCCCCAACCAATAGACTTGTCGGCAAAAAACCGATACCCACCCAGCGCTGCCTGGTGACCCCTAGCAAGACGCCAAGCAGAAATTCAATGATGATCGGGCTTGTGTAGGTTTTGCCCAATGGCCCTTCTGGAGCCAAAGCAGACCCAACAATAGCAAGTGCAACTATAACTGCAGCCAAGAACAGAAGTCTCATTCTTAGGTTTTGCAATGCTAAGGAGAGACCGAATATCGCGTAAAAGAACATCTCATATGTGAGGGTCCACCCAATGGTGTATACAGGCGTGACATCACCCACATCTGGGTTTAGGGCGGGAATGAAAAACAGTGACTTAAGCAGGAATACTGGATCGACTGCGCGGGAGTTGAAAAACAAGCTTGGCATTAATAGCGCGGCAGCGACAAGCACACAGGTGAACACCCAGTATAACGGCGCCACTCTCAATATCCGCGAAACCCAAAACTCTCTTATACCTTTATTCTTACCCTCTGTGGTTACCCACATTACGAACCCGGATATAACAAAGAATATATCTACACCAAAATCACCCACCGGGTTATCGAAGTATGGTGCTACAGCAATCATCACCATGGAATGGTAGATGATAACCAGCCCAGCTGCAATGCCTCTCAAATATTGTATTCCGTAGAATTTTTCCACGCGCGCAGTCCATTGCAAGTGTATGAGATTAATTCGCCATTATCGCCAGGTACGTCGCATTTCTCAATATCTTGAGAGGCTGAAGTCTCAGATGGTTATTTTCGCCCGAGTGCGTCATAGGACGCTTCGCACTGATGACCGGCTATGCGTGCCCGGTCATAAGCCTGCGCCAACTCTCCCGCTCGTTCATCAGCCCGTGAGAGCAGCTCGGAGAGCACAATGGCGGCGCGGGTGGCTACCTCGCCTCGGGCGACAGCGGCGATATTCGCGTCTCGACGAAGTCGCCATTCATCTTCCAGCCTTCTGGCTCATCACCACACATCACCGTGCCCGAAACCGGCGGCAGGCACTTCAACCAGGCGCTAGAGGCAAAGGGGCTCAGGCACAGGCCTCAGTACAATTGCCGGCACACATATGTCACGATGTGCCTCATGTCGGGGATGAATCCAGCGTTTATTGCTGGGCAGCTTGGGTACTCGGTGCAGGTGCTTCTCTCGACCTACGCTAAGTGGTTGAATTCTGCCAACGATTGGGCGGAACTGGCGAAACTGGAAAAGAACGTAATGGGTACAGCATCGGCGCAGGATTAAATTTCGTTCACCTTGCGCCCTTTAGTCATAAGGCATTCGACAGCAATTCAGCCATACTCCAGAATGCATCGGTTTTAGGGGGAAAACCCTTGCACAGCCAACGACATACCAACTTTTAGTGAGCCTCAACGTGAAAAAATCCCTGTCCATCCTCAGCCTGCTGCTGTTGCTCACAGGTACCGCGACCCTTCCGTCGACTGCTGCTGCACAACCCCCGGCCCAAGCCCAACGAGATCCGTCCAAGTTGCATCTGGCTTCAGGCAGCGCCTTGCTGATCGACCTGAATACCAACCAGGAGTTGTATTCGAGCCACGCCGACCGCGTGGTGCCGATCGCCTCGGTCACCAAGCTGATGACGGCGATGGTGGTACTGGATGCCAAGCTGCCCATGGATGAAATGCTCACCATGACCATTGCCAACAACCCGGAAATGAAAGGCGTGTATTCCCGCGTACGCCTGGGCAGCCAACTCGATCGCCGCGAGACCCTGCTGATCACCCTCATGTCGTCGGAAAACCGTGCGGCCAACAGCCTGGCCAACGCCTACCCCGGCGGCTACCCGGCGTTCATCAAGGCGATGAATGCCAAGGCCCGCAGCCTGGGCATGGCGCATACCCGCTACGTTGAGCCGACCGGCCTGTCGACGCAGAACGTGTCCACCGCACGCGACCTGGCCAAACTGCTGATGGCCTCGCGCAAATACCCGATGCTGAGCGAGCTGTCGACCACGCGTGAGAAGACTGTGGCCTTCCGCAAGCCCAACTACACCCTGGGCTTCCGTAACACCGACCACCTGGTGAACAAGAGCAACTGGGACATCAAGCTGACCAAGACCGGCTTCACCAACGAAGCAGGGCACTGCCTGGTGCTGCTGACCCGCATGGATAACCGTCCGGTGGCCATGGTCATCCTCGACGCCTTCGGCAAGTACACCCACTTTGCCGATGCCAGCCGCATGCGTCAGTGGCTGGAGACCGGGGCCGCCAAGCCGGCACCGGCAGTGGCCATGCAGTACAAGACCGAGCGGCAGAACAAGGGGCGTGTAGCGGCCGAATAACCGCATGCCCCTGGGGCTGCACAGAACCTGTGCAGGAGCGGCCCATCGCGACGCAAGGCCGCTCCTGCAGGCGTTGCACCAGGCAGTCAGGCCGTGGCGCTGACCATCCCGCCCGAGCTGCTGCCACCCTCTTGCTGCAACAGCTCCAGCAGCTGTGCCGTGGCTGCCATGATCTGGCCGTTGATAGTGGCAATGCTTGCCTGCTTGGCGCCCACCGCAGCGGCCTTGGCCGCTTCATCCATCTTGCTGTTCTGCAGCGCAGCCAACTGCTTCTGCTCCTCGACCAGTTGCTTCTGCAGATCCTTGATCAGCTGACGCAGCTCGGATACGGCCTCTGACTCACCACTGTCTTCACTGTCCGCAGGTTGCGCCTGGCTACCCGCTGAAACTTTCATGCTGTCGCTACTGATGCTCAAGGGGCCCAGCGCCTCACCGGCCTGCTTTGCCTGTTCGCGTTCGTTGGCTGCGTTGGCGCTCAGCGTCTGCGCTGAAACGCCATTGATCATGAGGTTGCTAGCCGTAATTGCGCTCATCTCGATTCCCTGGCTGAAAGATAGGTCCTTGCCGTAACCACCCTATCGGCCATCCCTGGCAGTTCTTTAGCCCGCTTAAATTCCCCCGCGACTGGCTCGTTCCAACACATGTACTTGCGCAGGAGCCGGAGCGCCGGCGGGCGTCCAATTTCGACCATTCAGGGAATCGCAGCCATGAGCCAGTCCTCACAGCAGGAAACCATCAAAGATCTGATCGGCGTGGGCTTCGGCCCTTCCAACCTGGCCTTGGCCATTGCCCTGGAAGAACTCGCCGAGTCCCAGGGCCATGCCCTCGACGCGCTGTTCATCGACAAGCAGCAGGACTACCGCTGGCACGGCGAAACCCTTGCCACCCAGAGCGAGCTGCAGATTTCGTTCCTCAAGGACCTGGTGTCGTTGCGCAACCCCACCAGCCCCTACAGCTTCGTCAACTACCTGCACCAGAAGCAGCGCCTGGCCGACTTCATCAACCTCGGCACCTTCTACCCCTGCCGCCTGGAGTACAACGACTACCTGCGCTGGGCCGCCGACCATTTCGCCACCCAGGCGGTATATGGCCAGGAAGTGCTGCGCATCGAACCAGAGGTGAATGCCGGCCGGGTCGAGCACCTGCGCCTGGTCTCACGCGACGCCCAAGGCCGCGAATACAGCCGCCGCACCCGCTCGGTGGTGGTCGGCAGCGGCGGCACGCCAAAAATCCCGGAAAAGTTTGGTGCCTTCAAGGACGACCCGCGGGTTTTCCATCACTCCCAATACCTGAGCAGCCTCAACAAGCTGCCGTGCACCGCCGGCAAACCCATGCGCATCGCGGTGATCGGGTCGGGGCAAAGCGCCGCCGAGGCGTTCATTGATCTGAACGACAGCTACCCGTCGGTCAAGGTCGACATGATCCTGCGTGGGTCGGCCCTCAAACCCGCCGACGACAGCCCGTTCGTCAACGAAATCTTCTCACCGGACTACACCGACCTGGTCTACAACGAACCGGCCGACCAGCGCAGCAAACTGCTGGGCGAATACCACAACACCAACTACTCGGTGGTCGACCTTAACCTGATCGAGCGCATCTACGGCATCCTGTACCGGCAGAAGGTCGCCCACCAGCACCGTCACAACGTGCTGTGCCGCCGCCAGGTCGAAGCCGTGGTGGCCACCCGCGACGGCCTGGAACTGACCCTGCGCGACCTTGCCACCGGCCAGCAGCAAACCCACCGCTACGACGCCGTGATCCTCGCCACCGGCTACGAGCGCCGCTCGCACCGTGACCTGCTGGCACCGCTTGCCGGTTACCTGGACGATTTCAGTGTTGACCGCAACTACCGCGTACTGGCAAGCCCCGACCTGCAGGCGTCGGTTTACTTGCAAGGGTTCTGCGAGAACAGCCACGGCCTGAGCGACACCCTGCTCTCGGTGCTGCCCGCCCGCGCTGCGGAAATTGGCCGGGCGCTGTACCAGGACCTGGCGCAGTTGCACGGCAAACCGCAACCGGCCGTGGCCATGACCCACGCCTGACCCCGCTGCTGCATGCCTTCAAAGCCGGCCTGACGCCTCGCGCACAGGCCGGCTTTGCGCTTAGAAACATTTGCTTGCATTTAAAACGGCAGGTTTTCAATTCTCATTCGTCCTTATCAGTACAGCCCTCTTTGGTTGGGCACACGCTCGACCACCCAATGCAGAAGACCGTCTGATGGCCAAATCACCGAAAAAATCCAAATCCAGGCTGTGGTTCCTGGTCCATAGCTGGCTCGCCCTGCCGATCTGGTTCTTTGTGCTGATTGTCTGCTTTACCGGCATGCTCGCCGTGGTCAGCCAGGAAATCGTCTGGCTCGCCAACCCCGATGTGCGCGCCAGCAAACCCGATGCCGACGCCGAGCGCCTTAGCTTCCAGCAAGTGCTGGACGCCCTGCACAAAGCCGAACCGGACATGGTCGTGGACTCGCTCATACAGCCCGACGGCTCACACTTTGCCCTCACGGCCGATGTCACCTTCCCCGACGGCACCAGCCCGACGCTGTACGTCAACCCGTACACCGGTGCCATCCAGGGCAAGTCCCCCGACTTCAACTTCGAAGCCTTCACCCGCGCCCTGCACGGCTGGTGGCTGGTGCCGTTCACCAACGGCTTCAGCTGGGGCTGGTACCTGGTGTCGATCCTTGGCTTGCCCATGCTGGCATCGCTGGTAACCGGGCTGGTGGTGTACAAGAAGTTCTGGAAGGGCTTCTTCAAACCGGTACGCACGGGGCATGGTTCGCGCATCTTCTGGGGCGACCTGCATCGCCTGGCGGGCGTCTGGTCGATCTGGTTCATCGCGGTCATTTCCATCACCGGTACCTGGTTCCTGATCCAGGCAATCCTGTTCGACAACCACATCACCATTTCCAGCCGGCCCATCGTGCCGGTGATCGCCCGCGAAGAAGTGCCGCAAACACCAGATGGCAGCCCTGCCCCGCGCATTGACCTCGATGAGGCGGCACGCATCGCCGGCCTGGCCATTCCCGGCCTGGATATCACCTTCGTTTCGTTGCCGTCTACCGCTTACAGCCATGTTTCAATGGGCGGGCGCGGCTGGTATCCGCTGATGTTCCAAAGCGCCGAAGTCAATCCTTACACGCGCAAAGTCGACAGCCAGTTCCTGCTCAGCGACCGCTCCACGCTGGAGTTCGTCACCGAGTCCATGCGCCCCTTGCACACCGGCGACTTCGGCGGCCTGCCGATCAAGCTGATCTGGTTCTTCTTCGGGCTGATACTCACCCTGATGGTGTTCAGCGGTTTGCTGATCTGGACCAAGCGCACCGCGCAGGCCACCGCCGCCGCCCTCAAGCGCAGCGAACGCGCACCCCGTACCGAACGCGCCCAGACCTCCCTGGAGACCCAATCATGAGCCACGCCCAGGCCGTACCCGCCAGCCCACTGAAGCAGTGGTGGCTGAAGTGGCGTTTCCACCTGAACATCCTGCTGATCCTGGTACCGCTGGGCTTCATGCCCAAGTATTTCAACGACGCAAAGCTGTTCCGTGGCGACGCCGGGCTGGGTGCCAACGTGATCACCGGTATCCAGGCAGGCCCCTACACCCTGGATTTGGCTGAACTGCGTGACGAAGCACCACGCCCGGACGGCCCCGCTGGCGATTTCAAATCCTTCAACGCAGCGCTGTGCAAGGCCTGCATCAATGACGTCAAGGCCGTTTACCTGCGCATTGGCAAACCGCGCAGCCTGCGTGCCGCCGGCACGATCTTCTTTGGTGCGCCTTATCGCATGGGCACCAACCTGCCCATCCCGCCCCGCACCAAGCCTGACGCACAGATCTGGATCACCCTGGAAGGCTGGGACGGCAGCATGCACCAGGCGTCGGTCCCCCTGGCCAAAGCATCGCCAGCCACCGTGGCCTGGCTCGAAAAACAAGGAGGCAAGAAATGAAACAGCTGATGCGAACCCTCGCCCTGCCCTTGCTGGTACTGGCCGCCGGCCCCGCCCTGGCGCATAACCCGATGTGCGAATGCGAAGAAACGGCCGGCGGCCAGGTCAAGTGCACCGGCGGTTTTTCGGACGGTAGCGGTGCCCCCGGGGTGACCCTGGATGTGATCGGTTATGACGAACAGGTGCTGGTCGGCGGCAAGCTTGGCGACGACTCGACACTCACCTTCAAGCGCCCGGACGGCGAGTTCTACGTGCTGTTTGATGCCGGCCCAGGGCATGTCGTGGAAGTCGACTACGCCGATATTGGCCAGCCATGAGCCGCGCCCAAGTGATTCGCCCGGCCGGCGCCGGGCACGAAACCCTGTACGTGCTGCTGATCAGCCTGCTGATCGTGCTGCTCGCCGCCAGCGTGGTGCTGCTGCGTGGCGAGCGCGAAGACGAACAGACCATCGCCAGCCACCAGATCGACGCCCGTCGCGACCTCACCGCCGCCGAGCAAGGCCTGTACACCGACCTGCGGGTGGCCTTCGACGAGATCCAGCTGCTGCGTGAAGAAAACGCTGCCGTGCCTAGCGTGCAGGCCCTGGCCGAAGAAGGCCTGCCGCCCTTCGTGGTCGACGCAGGCAGCCAGAGCCGTGGCGGCCACCACTGGTCATGGCTGGAGCCCGGCGCCTACCTGGGCCGCAGCCAGGCCCCTGAAGTCGCCGGCAGCCTGCTGCTGATCCTGCCGGCCGAGAGTACTGGCCAGGCCGATGTCTGGCTGCGCCGCGACAGCGCCGCCACGCCCCCGGACGACCTCGGCCAGGCGGCACTGATTGCCGCTGGCTGGCAGCAGGTGGTCAGCCACTACGACGCCGGGGTTACCCGCGAACACCGTCACTGAACCCAAGGACTTCCCCATGTTCCGCTCCGCCCTCGCCCTGCTCCTGGCGCTTGCCCTGCCGGCAACGGCCCTGGCCGATAACGGCAAGCCGCTGCGCATCGGCATCACCCTGCACCCCTACTACAGCTACGTGACCAACATCGTCGGCGAC
This sequence comes from Pseudomonas sp. NMI542_15, assembly GCF_021283425.1. Lineage (NCBI taxonomy): Bacteria > Pseudomonadati > Pseudomonadota > Gammaproteobacteria > Pseudomonadales > Pseudomonadaceae > Pseudomonas > Pseudomonas sp. NMI542_15. The sequence goes on from NZ_JAJSRO010000009.1 coordinate 130,988, forward strand.
AAGGCCGAAGTGGTGCCGCTGATTCCAGCGGGCTTCAACCCCCACGCCTACGAGCCACGGGCCGAGGACATCAGGCGCATCGGCACCCTGGACGTGGTGGTGCTCAACGGCGTGGGCCACGACGACTTCGCCGACCGCATGATCGCCGCCAGCGAAAAGCCCGGCATCAATACCATCGAGGCCAACCAGAACGTTCCATTGCTGGCGGCCACCGGTATTGCCGCCCGCGGCGCCGGCAAGGTGGTCAACCCACACACCTTCCTGTCGATCAGCACCACCATCGCCCAGGTCAACAACATCGCCCGTGAACTGGGCAAGCTCGACCCGGACAACGCCAAGCTCTACACGCAAAACGCCCGCGCCTACGCCAAGCGCCTGCGCGCCCTGCGTGCCGATGCCCTGGCCAAGGTCACCGAGGCCCCCAGCGCCACCTTCCGGGTGGCCACCATCCACGCCGCCTACGATTACCTGGTCCGCGACTTCGGCCTGGAGGTGACCGCCGTGGTCGAACCGGCCCACGGCATCGAACCCAGCCCGGCCCAGTTGAAAAAGACCATCGACCAGCTCAAAGCCCTGGACGTGAAGGTGATCTTCTCGGAAATGGACTTCCCGTCGGCCTATGTCGAAACCATCCAGCGTGAATCTGGTGTGCGCCTGTACCCGCTGACGCACATCTCCTATGGCGAATACACCAAGGACAAGTACGAAGTGGAAATGAAGCGCAACCTCGACACCGTGGTCCGCGCCATTCAGGAGAACCGCGCGTGACCGCCGCCGCCAACCTGCTGACGGCCTGCGGGCCACGCATCGAGTTCGCTGGCATCGACCTGACGCTAGGCCGCACACGCATCCTTGAACAGGTCGCTTTCACTGTGGCCGCCGGCAGCGTGCATGCCATCGTCGGCCCCAATGGCGGCGGCAAGAGCTCGCTGATCAAGACCCTGCTCGGGCAGATGCCGCATCAGGGCCAGTTGACCCTGCATTGGCCAAGCGCACGCGAGGTGATCGGCTATGTGCCGCAGGCCCTGGAGTTCGACCGCGGCCTGCCGATGACCGTGGACGACTTCATGGCCGCCATGTGCCAGCGCCGCCCCGCCTTTCTCGGCCTGTCGCGGCGGGTGCAACCGGCCATAGACGCCGCCTTGGCGCAGGTCGGCATGCTAGACAAACGCAAGCGGCGCATGGGTGCGCTGTCCGGGGGCGAGCGCCAGCGCGTGCTGCTGGCCCAGGGCTTGATCCCCGAGCCGCAGTTGCTGGTGCTGGACGAACCCATGTCGGCACTCGATGAAGCCGGTATCCAGGTGTTCGAGCAGTTGCTCAAGGGCTGGCGCCAGGCGGGCACCACCGTGCTGTGGATCGAGCACGACCTGGAAGCGGTGCTGCGCCTTGCTGACCGGGTAACCGGCCTGAGCCGCAAGGTGCTGTTCGACGCCCCCCCCGCCCAGGCCCTGACCCCGGAGCGCCTGCTCGGCCTGTTCTCTGTTCACCCGCGTAGCGAGAGCCTTGCCCCATGAGTTTTGAAGCATTTCGCCAACTGGTCCAGGACTGGGCCACCGCTGGTTACCTGCCCGAGGCGCTGGCCTACGGTTTCGTGGTCAACGCCCTGTTGGCCGGCCTGATGATCGGCCCGGTGCTGGGCGGCCTGGGCACCCTGGTGGTGGTCAAGCGCTTCGCTTTCTTCTCCGAGGCAGTGGGCCATGCCGCGCTGACCGGGGTGGCCATCGGTATCCTGCTGGGCGAGCCCTACACCGGCCCTTACGGCAGCCTGTTCGGCTACTGCCTGCTGTTCGGCATCCTGCTCAATTTCCTGCGCAACCGTACCGGGCTGTCGCCGGACACCCTGATTGGCGTGTTCCTGTCGGTGTCGCTGGCGCTGGGCGCCAGCCTGCTGTTGATGCTGGCGGGCAAGATCAACGTGCACATCCTCGAGAACGTGCTGTTCGGCTCGGTGCTGACCGTCAGCGGCCAGGACCTGGTGGTGTTGGGCATCGTCGCGGTCCTGGTGCTGGCTTTGGCGCTGCCGCTGTACAACCGCATCATGCTGGCCAGCTTCAACCCACAGCTGGCAGCTGTGCGCGGGGTAGCGGTGAAAACCCTGGACTACCTGTTCGTGGTGCTGGTGACTTTGGTGACCGTGGCCGCCGTGAAGGTGATCGGGGCCATCCTGGTCGGCGCGCTGCTGGTCATTCCCGCTGCCGCCGCTCGCCTTGTCAGCCAGTCGCTCAAGGGCTTTTTCTTCCTGTCGGTGGTGATTGCCACTGTCAGCACCCTGTTTGGCATCCTGCTTCCGATCGTGTTCGACCTGCCAGTACCGTCAGGCGCCGCCATCATCCTGGTCGCGGGCATCTGCTTTGCCCTGGCCGCCCTGGCCCGCGCCCTTGTCCCTCGCCTGCAAGGAAACCCGGCATGAACCTGAAACGCCTGACCCTGGCGCTGGCCCTGGCCGGCCTGCCGTCGCTGTCTTTTGCCACACAAGTGCTGACCACCCTGCCCGTCACCCACAGCCTGGCCAGCGCCCTGCTCGACGGCACTGCGGTACAGCTAAAACGTGCGGCGCCGGCCAACCTGCCGGCCAGCCGGCAGCCGTCGTACTTCAGCGGGCGCGGTGGCGCCAGCCTGGAAAAAGCCGCACAACAGGCCGACGCGGTAATCGGTGTGCGTTCGATCTGGCGTGACGACCCGCTGTACCCGATGGCCCGGCGCAGCAACATCCGCATCGTCGAAATCGATGCCGCACGGCCGGTGGATGGTGCGCTGCCAGGGATTGCAGTCTCCGGTGATGATGCCTATGGCGCCTACCCTTGGCTCAACCCGACCAACCTCGGGCGTATGGCCGATGTGGTGGCCAATGACCTGGAGCGCCTGGCCCCGGGTGACAAAGCGAAGATCCAGGGCAACCTGGCGGGGCTCAAGCGCCAGCTGCTGGAGCTTTCTGCCAGCAGCCAGACACGCCTGGCCAAGGTCGACAACCTGACGGTGGTGAGCCTGTCCGAGCGGTTGGGTTACCTGGCCAGCGGGTTGAACCTGGATGTGGTGGAGCAACCGCTGCCGACCGAATGGGATGCTGCCGCGCTCAAGGCGCTGGAGGAGAACCTGAAAGCGCAGGATGTAGCACTGGTGCTGGACCACCGCCAGCCGGAGGCCGCAGTAGCCGAAGCGATCAAGGCCGCCGGGGCGAAGCTGGTGGTGGTGGAGAGTGACCCTGACGATGCGTTTGCAGGGCTCAAGACCAGTGTCGACCAGGTGGTTGGGGCATTGGGCGAAAGCTGATCGAGCAGGCCGATGTGGTCAATGTGGGAGCGGCCTTGCGTCGCGAAAGGGCTGCACAGCAGCCCCGCAATTTTTGTATCAACGCAGAAACCCTGGGGCCGCTATGCGGCCCTTTCGCGACGCAAGGCCGCTCCCACAATGGATCGCGTCAGCTGAAAAGTTAACGCTTCATGCACCGCTGATAGCGCTCGTCCACCCGCCCGGCAAACCACGCCGTGGTCAACTTGCGGGTGATCTTGGGGCTCTTCAGTTCGATCCCCGGCAATACCGCCCGCGGCACAGGTTTACCGGCCTTGGCATCTGCCAGGGCAAACACCCCGCTGTACAACTTGCTGTCCTCGAACGCCAGGCTGTCGCCCTCTTCCAGCTGGCTGCGAATCTGCGGGTTACGCAGCCCCAGCTTCGCCCCCAGCTTTCTTGCGGCTTGCTCGGTGGCACCTGGCATGATCGCCCCAGGTGCAATCAGGTCGCCGTCCAAGGCAAGCGGCACGCCGGTCGCCTTGCCCAATGCGGCCTGGAACGCCGCGTTGCGGCTGGCGTACCAGCCCGCGTTGAAATCGGCAAAACGGTAGAGCTGGCGTTCGTAACTGGCGGGGTAGCCCAACAGGTGGGCGATGCCGAAGTACATGCCGCCGCGCCGCGTGAACACCTCCTGGCGAATCGTGCCGTCATGACTGTAGGGATACGCCTGCGCATGCTTTTCGGCGAAGTCGATGCTGACCTGCATCGGCCCGCCGGTGCGCACCGGGTTCAGCCCGTCCAGCAAGGTCTTGCCCAGCGGTACACGGGCGATGACCTCGTCGTAAAGCTCGCTCAGTTGCTTCTCGCTGCGCACCGCCTGCAAACGCTGCTGGTAGCTCTGGCCGTTACCGGAGGGCGCCTTGAGCGCACCGTCAACCAGTAGCCTGGGGATATGCAAGCGCCCGGCACGGCGGTCGATTTCCTCGCGGGCGATACGCCCCAGGTTGGGCACCTGCGGGTCGGCAGTGAAAGTGGATTCCTGCTCGGTCACCGCCAATACAGCGCACAAATTGCTTTTGCTCGGCGTAATACGCTGGGCCTCGAACGCCACTTGGATGTCCTTGGCCCAGCCTTCGCGGTCCTTGGCCTGCGCAGGCAGCAACCGCAACAGCTGGGCGCGGACTTTGGCCGGGTCCGCCTCGGGCGCTTCTTCACGGCGCCCGGCACAGCCTTGCAGCAGCGCCAGCGCCATCAACCCGGCAGCCAGTAACCGGCCGTTCAGGGCTGTTCACCGACCAGGTAGGTTTTGCTGATGTGGCGAAACAGCGGGTGGCCGGCGCTGCCCATCAATTCGAACAACACCATCTCGCGGGTCACCACCTGCGCCCCGGCCTCACGCATGCGCGCCAGGCCCGCCGCCTTGCTGGCAGCGGTACGGCTGTCGCAGGCATCCTCGACCACGAACACTTGCTTGCCCAAGGCCAGCAGGCCAAGCACCGTCTGTAGCACGCAGACATGGGTTTCCATACCACACACGATCACCTGCTCACGCGCCATCAGGCTCGCTGGCAGGCAACCGGCAGCCACACAGGAAAAATGGCTTTTCTCCACCACTTCGGCTGCCGGTGCTGCGGCCAGCAGTGGCGCCAAGGTATGCCCCAGGCCCTTGGGATACTGTTCGGAAATCACCGTCGGAAGCTCCAGCTCGGCGGTCGCCGCCAACAACCAGCGTGCCCGTGCCCGAGTACCCTCAGGGTCGCTCATGGCGTCGATGAGTTTTTCCTGGATGTCGACGACCAGCAGCGTGGCCTTGTGTGGATCGATCAGCATTGTCCGCCCCTTGCCTGGGAAAAGGCCTAGCCTCCCCCAGGCAAGCGGTGACGTCAATCAGGCAGAAAGCCGAAGCGGTTCCAGTGAAGCCGTGAGCGCGCCAAGCACGTGGTCCTCCTGCTCATGGATGAAGAAGTGGCCACCGGGAAACATCTGCAGCGAGAACTCGGCTTGGGTTTCCTGGCGCCAGGCCTGCAATTGCTCGTCGCTGGCCCGGTCATCCGCCCCGCCCAGCACGTGCAGCGGGCACTGCAACGCCGCCCGCTGGCGGTAGGCGTATGTGCCGCAAAGCAGAAAATCGGCGCGCAGGGTAGGCAAGGTCAGGCTCATCAGCTCGGCGTTGGCCAGCACTTCCTCAGGGGTACCCTGAAGCTCACGCAACTCGCGGATCAGCTCGGCGTCGCTCTTGGGCTCGCCCCAGTTCTTGCCGTCGTAGTCTTCGCGCCGGGAGGGTGCCGCCGTACCGCAGGCAAACAGGGCCAGCGGCGCGGGGCAGCCCAGCGCCTGCAGCTCATGCGCCAGCTCGAAGGCCAGCAATGCACCCAGGCTGTGGCCGAGCAACGCATAAGGGGCGCTCGTCGCCAGGCGCTGCTCGCTGGCCAGTTGCCGGGCCAGCACTTGCATGTCGGTGTGCAGCGGCTCGGCCATGCGTGCGCCGCGCCCGGGCAGCTCCACCGGGCGCACTTGCAACCAGGCGGGCAGTTTGCGCCGCCAGCGGTTGTAGACCATGGCGCTGGCCCCGGAGTACGGCAGGCACAGCAGGTTCAGCGCGGTCACTGGGCGGCTTCGGCCATTTTCTGACGCAGGCTCAGCGGGCGCATGTCGGTCCACACCTCGTCGATGTAGGCCAGGCATTCCTTCTTCAAGCCGCTCTTGCCGACGGCACGCCAGCCGTTGGGGATGGCTTTGTAATCTGGCCAGATCGAGTATTGCTCTTCGTGGTTGACCACTACCAGGAACTGGATATCGTCGCGGTCGAAAACGGAAGTCATTGCCTGTCTCCTTGAATGATGAGTGCCGCTGCACGCCTGGTGCAGGGGGCTTTCAAGTAGACGTAGCACGCGGTGAAAAAATTAGAGCAACTGGCGCGCCCCATGTGGGAGCGGTGCAGAAATCAAAGGTCAGGCATCACGCAGCAGGTCGTGGGTATCGAGCAGACGGAAGGCTACCTGCGGGTTGCGCTCCAGCCCGCGGCGAATTGCCGCCGGGATCGACTGCCGGGTCTTGCGGCACAGACCCGGCTGGTCATCCAGTTCAATGACGATACCGCGCATGGTCCGCACTTCGTTGTAGCCGGGGGCAATGTGCACGCGGATGCCGAGGTTTTCGTACAGGCGTTGCTGCAGGCGTTGCAGGTCCTCGAAGTCCTTGAGGTTTTCCAGGCGTTCAAGCAGGCGCTTTTCTTCCTGTCGGGTCAGCAGGAGGATGCGCTGGGCCGCCTGCGGGTGATCGACCAAGTGTTCACGGCCGCAGTCGCAGGCACCAGGAGGGCAAGGTTGGCGCAGAGGGGGTGGTGTCATGGAGCAAGCATAGCCCGGCAAAGGCCTCGAAAAAAACTTTCCTGTCAGGATAAAAAATTTCACAAACCGCTAGACCGCTAGCCCTCATTTCGCCTATAAATCGCCAAAAGGAAATTTATATTCCCACGAAGAAACACCACTTTGCCCCTTGCGAAGCTTTTTTTGCCCTTGTGCCCGACCTGCCCCACTCCATCACGAGGCCTACCCGACATGCACCCCGCTCCCGATCACTTCATCCTGCGCGTCAGTTGCCCGGCCGTGTCCGGCATCGTCGCCGCAGTGACCACCTACCTGGCCGAGCACGGTTGCTACATCAGCGAGATGGCGCAGTTCGACGACGAGGACAATGGGCGCTTCTTCATGCGCGCGGTGTTTCGCTTCAACACCGGTATCCGTGGTGATACGCCGCAACTGGAGGCTGGCTTTACCGACGTGGCCCAGCGCTTCGGCATGCAGTGGAGCCTGCACAGTAGCGCCCGGCCGATGCGCGTGCTGCTGATGGTGAGCAAGTTCGACCACTGCCTGTCCGACCTGCTGTACCGCCACGCCAAGGGCGAGCTGGACATGCACATTACCGCTGTGGTCTCCAACCACCTGGACCTGCGCCCGATGGCCGAGCGCCAGGGTATCCGCTTCGTCTACCTGCCGGTGACCAAAGACACCAAGGCCGAACAGGAAGCCGCGCTGCTGCGCATCGTCGAGGACACTGGCACCGAACTGGTGGTGCTGGCGCGCTACATGCAAATCCTCTCCGATGACCTGTGCCGGCAGCTGTCGGGGCGGGCGATCAACATCCATCACTCGTTCCTGCCCGGTTTCAAAGGTGCCAAGCCTTACCACCAGGCCTATCAGCGCGGGGTCAAACTGATCGGCGCCACCGCCCACTACGTGACCAGCGACCTGGACGAGGGCCCGATCATCGAGCAGGAAGTGCAGCGCGTGGACCACGCCTACGCACCGGACGATCTGGTGGCCATCGGCCGCGACACCGAGACCATCGCCCTGTCCCGCGCCGTGAAATACCACCTGGAACACCGGGTGTTCCTTAACCACGACCGCACGGTGATCTTCAAATGAGCGCCCTTCCCAGCGTCAAGCTGATCGACGGCAAGGCCACCGCCGCGCGGGTGCTGGCCGAAGTGCGCGAGCAGGTGCTGGAACTGCGCCAGGGCGGCGTGCAACCCGGCCTGGCCGTGGTGCTGGTGGGCGCCGATGCCGCCAGCCACGTGTACGTACGCAACAAAGTGCTGCGCGCCGAAGAGGTGGGCATCCGCTCGCTGGAACATCGCCTGCACGCCGACACCACCCAGGCCCACCTGCTGACCTTGATCGACCGCCTGAACCGCGACCCGGAGGTAAACGGCATCCTCGTGCAACTGCCGTTGCCCGGGCACATCGACGAGCACCGTGTATTGCAAGCCATCAGCCCGTTCAAGGACGTGGACGGCTTCCACAGCGAGAACGTTGGTGGCCTGGCCCAAGGCCGCGATGTGCTCACCCCGTGCACCCCCAGCGCTTGCATGCGCCTGCTGCGCGACGCCTGTGGCGAGCTGCGCGGCAAGCATGCGGTGGTGGTCGGCCGCTCGAACATTGTCGGCAAACCCATGGCTGCCCTGCTGCTGCAGGCCGACTGTACGGTGACCGTGGTGCACTCGCACAGCCGCGACCTGCCAGCGCTTTGCCGCCAGGCCGACATCCTGGTGGCGGCAGTGGGCCAGCCACGGCTGATCGGTGCCGACTGGCTCAAGCCCGGCGCGGTGGTGATCGACGTCGGCATCAACCGCGTCGATGACGGCGGCCACAGCCGCCTGGTCGGTGATGTCGACTTCGCCGCTGCCCTGCCCCAGGTCGCCGGCATTACTCCGGTGCCCGGCGGCGTCGGCCCGATGACCATCGCCTACCTGATGAAAAACACCCTGCTCGCCCTCGACCTGCAACAACAGGCCGCCCACCAGGAGCGCACCTGATGCCTTTCGCCCTGCTGAAATACGGCCTGAGTGCCGACTACCCGGTGGAGGTCGACCTGCCGCCACCGTGCGAACTCAAGCCACGCTATGACGTGGTGATCATTGGCGCCGGCGGCCATGGCCTGGCCATCGCCTACTACCTCGCCAGGTACCATGGCGTGACCAACGTCGCTGTGCTGGAAAAGGCCTACCTGGGCGGTGGCAATACCGCACGCAACACCGCGGTTATCCGCTCCAACTACCTCACCAGCGAAGGTGTGCGCTTTTACGCAGAATCGGTGCGCATGTTCCAGAACCTGTCGAACGAGTTCGACTTCAACATCATGTATTCCGAGCGCGGCCAGCTCACCCTGGCGCACACCGATGCCACCGTGCGCGCCTTCCGCCAGCGGGCCGAAGTCAACAAGCACTTCGGCGGGCGCACCGAAATGATCGACCGCCAGCAGATTCGTGAACTGGTGCCCAGCCTTAACCTCGACCCCGGCCACCTGCCGGTGCTGGCGGGCCTTTGGCACATCGACGGCGCCACCGCGCGCCATGACGCAGTCGCCTGGGGCTACGCCAAGCAGGCAGCCAAGCGTGGCGTGGAAATCCACCCGCTGACCGAAGTGCAGGACCTGCTGATTCGCAATGGCCGCATCGAAGCGGTCAAGACCAACCGTGGCACCGTACAGTGCGGCTGCGTGGTCCAGGCCGTGGCCGGCGCCAGTTCGCTGCTGATGGCCAAGGCTGGCATACGTGCGCCGATTCACACCTACCCGCTCCAGGCCATGGTCACGCAGCCGTTCAAGCCGTTCCTCGATCCGCTGGTCAGTTCGTCGGCACTGCACTGTTATGTGCAGCAGACCAGCCGTGGCGAGATCGTCTTTGGCGGCGGCTCCGACCCCTACCCGCTGTACAACACGCGCTCCACACTGGATCTCAAGGAAAGCCTGCTGGCCCACGCCATCGAGATGTTCCCGTTCATGGCCAACGCCAAGCTGATGCGCCAGTGGGCCGGGATGACCGACATGACCCCGGACTACAGCCCGATCATGGGCCTGTCGCCGGTGCACAACTACTACCTGGACGCCGGCTGGGGCACCTGGGGCTTCAAGGCCACGCCAATTTGCGGCAAGACCATGGCCGAGCTGGTGGCCAGCGGCGGCAAAGTGCCCGAAATGATCGCCCCCTTCGCCCTGGAGCGCTTCAGCCGCTTCCAGCAAGTCAACGAAATGGGCGCCACTGCGGCCAGCCACTAGGAGCAACGACAATGAAGATCCTGACCTGCCCCTTGAACGGCCCGCGCAACATCAGCGAGTTCACCTACGGCGGCGAATTCAAGCACATGCCCGACCCGGCCCGCTGCAGCGATGCCGAGTGGGCAGACTACGTGTTCAACAGCGACAACCTGGCCGGGGTGGTGACCGAGTGGTGGCTGCACAACGCCTCCAGCTACTGGTTTCTGGCCGAGCGCCACACGGTGAGTGACCAGGTGCTGCGCACCTTCGACCCGAAAGCACTGTTCGACCGCCGTGTCGACTTCACCCCCGTTGCCACACCGGAGATCGCCGGATGAACAGCCACACCCGCCTCCCTGCGCCCATGGGCCTGCTGATCGACCGCGAGCGGCCCCTGCGCTTCCAGTTCGATGGCCAGGCCTGCCAGGGCTTTGCCGGTGACACCATTGCCAGCGCCCTGCTCGGTAACGGCCGCTGGCTGCTGTCGCGTTCGTTCAAATACCATCGCCCACGCGGCCCGCTGAGCATGGCCGGGCAGGATGCCAACACCCTGGTGCAGTTGCCTGACGAACCCAACGTGCTGGCCGACCTGGAGGCCGCATGCGAGGGCCAGGTGGTCACAGGGCAGAACTTCAACGGCAGCCTGGAGCATGACCGCGACGCCTGTCTGGGCAAGTTTTCACGCTTCATGCCGGTGGGCTTCTACTACCGCTCGTTCTACAAGCCCAAGGGCATGTGGAAAGTGTGGGAACCGCTGATTCGCAAAAAGGCCGGCCTGGGCGTGCTCGACCTTGGCTTCAAGCCGCAGTACTACGACAAAGCCTATCTGTTCGTCGATGTGGCGGTCATCGGCGGCGGCCCTGCCGGCCTGCGCGCCGCGCTGGACGCGGCCAATGCCGGGGCCAAGGTGCTGCTCATCGAACAACAGCCGGTACTGGGAGGCTCGCTCACCTACGCCCGCTTCGACATCGCCGGCACCCGCGCCGCCAGCCTGCGCCAGGAGCTGTTGGCCGCCATCGAGGTCCACCCGAACATCCAGGTACTGCTGGATGCCACCTGCAACGGCTGGTTCACCGACAACTACTTGCCAGTGATCCAGCACACACGCTTGTACAAGGTGCGTGCCAGCCGTTGCCTGGTGGCAGCCGGTTCGTTCGACCAGCCGGTGGTGTTTCGCAATAACGACCTGCCGGGCGTGATGCTGACCAGCGCTGCCCAGCGGCTGATGAAGCTGTATGCGGTCAAGCCCGGCCAGCGCGCGGTGATCCTCACCGGCCACGATGACGGCTATCTGGCCGCCCTCGACTTGCAGGAGCAAGGCGTGGCCGTGGCCGCAGTGGTCGATATGCGCGCTGCGCCGGCCGATGCCGCACTGGCCGCCGAACTGAAGCGCCGCGATATCCCCGTGTACCTGGGCAGCACGGTGTACGAAGCACTGCACGAAGCGGGTATGCGTCATGTGAACGGCGTGGACATTCGCCCGATCACCGGCCAGGGCAAGGTCGGCCCTCATGGCCTGCGCCTGGCTTGCGACCTGCTGTGCATGTCGGCGGGCTACATGCCGGTATACCAGCTGCTGTGCCAGGCCGGTGGCAAGTTGGCCTATGACGTCAACCGCGACGAGTTCACCATCAGCGACCTGCCAGCCGGGTTGGGCATCGCCGGCTCGGTGAACGGCCGTCACGCGCTGACCAACGTGCTGGCCGATGCCACGCGCGGGGCTGCCGATGCAGTGGCAGCGCTGGGCCTGCAAGCGCCACCACAATCGGTGTTCAGCGCCGAAGCCAAGGTCAATTTCCCCTGGCCAATCTTTGCGCACCCCAAGGGCAAGGATTTCGTCGACTTCGACGAAGACCTGCAGGTGCGCGACATCGTCAACGCCACCCGCAGCGGCTATCGCGACGTGCAGTTGGTTAAGCGCTTTTCCACGGTCGGCATGGGCCCGTCCCAAGGCCGCCACTCGGCGCTGCCCACCGCACGCCTGGTAGCGCAGGCGACCGGCCGCAGCATCAGCGAGACCGGGGTGACTACTGCCCGCCCACCGTTCCAGGCAGAAAAGCTGGCGCATGTCGCCGGCCGTGCCTTCGACCCTTACCGGCAAACGCCAATGCACCGCCGCCACTTGCAAGCCGGGGCGAAAATGATGCCTGCCGGCACCTGGCAACGCCCGGCCTACTACGGCAAGCCCGAGGAACGTGAGCGCTGCATGCAGGAAGAAGCCCGCCATGTGCGCGAAAAAGTCGGCCTGATCGACGTGTCTACCTTGGGCGGCCTGGACGTGCGCGGCCCAGACGCCGCAGAACTGCTGGAGCGCGTCTACACCTTCGGCTTTGCCAAGCTGCCTGTCGGCCGCACCCGCTACGCGCTGATGACCAACGAACAGGGCGTGGTGATCGACGACGGCGTCTGCGCACGCCTGGGCGAGCAACACTTCTATGTCACCGCCACCACCAGCGGCGTGGACCGCATCTATCAACAGATGCTGAAGTGGAACGCGCAGTGGCGCCTGGACGTGGACATCACCAACGTCACCGCCGCCCTGGCCGCGGTAAACCTGGCCGGGCCACTGTCACGCCAGGTGCTGGCCAAGGTGTGCGCTGACGTGGACCTGTCGGCCGAAGCCTTCCCCTACCTCGGCGTACGCCTGGGCAATGTAGCGGGCATCCCCGCACGCATCCTGCGGGTCGGCTTCGTCGGTGAGCTGGGCTACGAAGTGCATGTGCCGGCGCGCCATGCCGAGCGCCTGTGGGACGAACTGATGCAAGCCGGTGCAGGCCTGGGTATTCGCCCTTTCGGCGTCGAGACCCAGCGCCTGCTACGCCTGGAAAAAGGCCATGTGATCATCAGCCAGGATACCGACGGCATGACCCACCCGGCAGAGATCGACATGCAATGGGCCATCGGCCGCAAGAAGCCGTTCTTCGTCGGCAAGCGCTCCATCGAAATCCTTGAGGCGCAGCCGCTCAAGCGCAAGCTGGTCGGTTTCACCCTGCCGAAGGGCAGCCCGCAACCACTGGAGGGGCACCTGGTGCTGGACGGGCCGGACATCAGCGGCAACGTCACTTCCTGCGAATACTCGCAAACCGTAGGGCGGATCATCGGCCTGGCCTATGCCGGTGCCCACCAGGCCACCCCAGGCATGCACATCCCGATCCGCGTGCAGGGCGGCGCGATGGTGCAGGCCAAGGTGGTGCAACTGCCGTTCCACGATCCCGACAACCAGCGCCAGGAGCTCTGAGCCATGACCCGTTTGCAAGCCGAAGCGTTTCTCCCTCACAGCCCGCGGGCCGAGTGGCGGCACACCTGCGCGTTGACCGACCTGACCGATGTGGCACGGGTCGGGTTTCGCGGGGGTGACACCGCCGCCTACCTGCAGCAGCGCGGCTACCGTTTGCCGCCGCAGCCGAACCAGGCCGTGCGCCAGGACGACGGCGGCTGGGTAGCGCGGTTGTCGCAGACCGAGTACCTGCTGCTGGGCAGCCTGGCCGACAAAGGCGCACGGGTGGCTGGCGCAGAGGCCGAGTGGGTGCAGGATGCCCAGCGTAACTACTTGCTGCCGCGCCAGGACAGCCATGCCTGGCTGCAGCTGTCTGGAGCCCTTGGCAGTGCGGTGATGGCCAAGTTGTGCGCAGTGGACTTGCGTGCCGAGGCGTTTCCGGCCGGGGCGGTGGCGCAGACTTCGGTGGCACGCATCAATGTGATTGTGGTGAATGTGGGCAGCGATGAGCGTCCAACATTACAGTTGCTGTTTGATCGGGCGTCACGGGTGTACATGCGGGCAGCGATGCTGGATGCCATGAATGAATTCGATGGCGGTTTGATTGAGCTGGGTGCGTTGGTGGGTTGATACGCGGTGAGGCCTGCAGCGTGTTCGCCGCACGATTTTCGGCGTTTGGCCCACGCTTGTGATTCGAGATTACGGCCCTCATCCAACTGTTCGGGCTCTCGCCAAAGTGGAACGGTGAATGGCAGCTTTTGCTCCCACACGTGCTCTGGGCACCTCGGGCTATCAGCTTGCCATTCACCGCTCTCACTTCAGATTCTATTCCTTCTCCAAGACACAAGCGGGTTTACCCGCGAAAGGGCCATCAGCCCAACATCAGGGTTCAAACCCTTCGACAATGATCACTTCAGCCTTCGCCACCCCCTGGCGATGGCTGCACGCCTCCTGGTACAGCGCGGACCGGTAACACGCCACGGCCTGCTCGTACGAATCAAACTCGATCACCACGCTACGCTGCGGGGTTGGCCGCCCTTCCATCGCCTCACTGCGCCCGCCACGTGCCAGGAAGCGGCCGCCGAATGCCTTGAAAGCTGCCGGAGCGCGTTGGGTGTACTGCTGGTATTGCTCGGGGTCGGTTACGTCCACGTGGGCGATCCAATAGGCCTTCATGCGCTGCTCTCCTGAAACGACGATATTTGTGTATGATGGTATACCATAATAATCACCCCACCACAGTGAGCGTGCAACATGGCATTCAACACCATCGAGGAACTTCTAGCGGACTACCGGCAAGGCAAGATGGTCCTGCTGGTGGATGACGAGGACCGAGAGAACGAAGGCGACCTGCTGATCGCTGCCGAGCGTTGCGACGCCCAGGCCATCAACTTCATGGCCCGCGAAGCGCGTGGCCTGATCTGCCTGACCCTGACCGACGAACACTGCCAGCGCCTGGGCCTGGAGCAGATGGTACCGGCCAACGGCAGCGCTTTCAGCACGGCGTTCACCGTGTCGATCGAGGCGGCCACCGGCGTCACCACCGGCATTTCCGCCGCCGACCGGGCGCGCACCGTGGCAGCGGCCATGGCCCCCACCGCCCGCCCCGAAGACCTGGTACAACCCGGCCACATCTTCCCCCTGCGTGCACGCGAAGGCGGCGTGCTGACCCGCGCCGGCCACACCGAGGCCGGCTGCGACCTGGCGCGCCTGGCTGGCTTCAGCCCGGCGTCGGTCATTGTTGAAGTGCTGAATGACGACGGCACCATGGCCCGCCGCCCTGACCTTGAAGTGTTCGCCGCCCGGCATGGCATCAAGATCGGCACCATCGCCGACCTCATTCACTACCGCCTGAGCACCGAGCAGACCATCAAGCGCATCGGCGAGCGCGAGCTGCCGACCGTGCACGGCACCTTCCGCCTGGTCACCTATGAGGACCGCATTGAAGGCGGTGTGCACATGGCCATGGTCATGGGCGACATCCGTCGCGAGCAACCGACCCTGGTGCGGGTGCACGTGATCGACCCGCTGCGCGACCTGGTCGGTGCCGAATACGCAGGCCCGCCCAATTGGACGCTGTGGGCAGCGCTGCAGAAGGTGGCCGATGAAGGTGCTGGCGTGGTGGTGATCCTGGCCAACCATGAATCCTCCCAGGCGCTGCTGGAGCGTGTACCGCAGCTGACCCAGCCGGTAAGGCCTTATCAGCGTGGGCAGTCGAAGGTGTACTCCGAAGTGGGCACCGGGGCGCAGATTCTGCAGGACCTGGGCGTGGGCAAGCTGCGTCACCTGGGGCCACCGCTGAAGTACGCCGGCCTGGCGGGATATGAGCTGGAGGTGGTGCAGAGCATTGCGTTCGAGCCCGTAATGCCGGGCTGACCTCCGCCCTCCCTGCGACACCGGCCTTGTGGGAGCGGCCTTGTGTCGCGAATGGGCCGCAGAGCGGCCCCTGCAATCTTTCGGTCAGCTCTGAAATCCTGGGGCCGCTTTGCGGCCCATTCGCGACACAAGGCCGCTCCCACAACGCCCCCGGCAACCAAACCTGAGGGCAGGGTGATGGCCGGTCGCCTCATACCCCTTGCCAAAAGTTTGGAATACCATAATATGATATCCCGTAGACCTTAAATCTGCAGGCCGGCACCTACAATTAAAAACGGCCACCCAGACACTTTGTTTTAGCTGCTCCCCGAACACTGTTGGCGGGCGCACCACAAGCCCCGCCTCGAATAACAAAAGCAACGAGGGCGTAACCATGCTGTTGAGCAAACGTGTAACCGCAGTGCTGTCCGCCAGCCTGCTGACCCTGGCATGTCAAGCCGCCCAAGCCGCTGACAGCCTCAACTTCGTCAGCTGGGGCGGGACCACCCAGGACGCCCAGAAAGAAGCGTGGGCCGTACCCTTCACCAAAGCCACCGATATCAAGGTCGTGCAGGACGGCCCCACCGACTACGGCAAGCTCAAGGCCATGGTCGAAAGCGGCAACGTGCAATGGGACGTGGTGGATGTCGAAGCCGACTTTGCCCTGCGCGCCGCCAGCGAAGGCCTGCTCGAACCCCTCGACTTCAACCAGATCAAGCGCGACAAGATCGACCCGCGCTTCGTGTCCGACCACGGCGTCGGCTCGTTCTTCTTCTCCTTCGTACTGGGCTACAACGAAGGCAAGCTCGGTGCCAACAAGCCGGTGGACTGGACCGCACTGTTCGACACCAAGACCTACCCTGGCAAACGCGCCCTGTACAAATGGCCCAGCCCCGGCGTGCTTGAACTGGCCCTGCTGGCCGACGGCGTAGCGCCGGACAAGCTGTACCCGTTGGACCTGGACCGCGCCTTCAAGAAGCTCGACACCATCAAGAAAGACATCGTCTGGTGGGGCGGTGGGGCCCAGTCGCAGCAGCTGCTGGCTTCGGGTGAAGCTTCCCTCGGGCAGTTCTGGAACGGCCGTGTCTACGCCCTGCAGCAAGACGGCGCTCCCGTGGGCGTGAGCTGGAAGCAGAATCTGGTCATGGCCGATTTCCTGGTCATCCCCAAAGGTGCCAAGAACAAGGAGGCGGCCATGAAGTTCCTGGCCAACGCCAGCAGCGCCGAAGGCCAGGCCGAGTTCGCCAACAAGACCGCCTACGCCCCGGTGAACGTCGACAGCGTGGCCAAGCTGGACAAAGACCTTGCGCCAAACCTGCCCACTGCCTACGCCCAGGACCAGGTCACACTCGACTTCGCCTACTGGGCTAAAAACGGTCAGGCCATCGCGGCCCGCTGGAATGAGTGGTTGGTCAAATGAAAGTCGCCATCAACGCCCTGCATAACGCGCAAGGTGCCCCCACGGGCACCGGCGCCCCTGGGACGGCCCCTCGCCGCACCAGCCTGAGCCAACGCTGGAAAGGCAGCCGCAACCTGCTGCCGGCCCTGCTGTTTCTTGGCTTGTTCTTCTTCGCACCGCTGGTCGGCCTGTTGCTGCGTGGCGTGCTGGAGCCAACGCCGGGGCTGGGCAACTACGAGCAGCTGTTTGCCAACTCAGCCTACGCACGGGTGCTGTTCAACACCTTCTCGGTAGCTGGCGTAGTCACCCTGATCAGCGTGCTGCTGGGCTTCCCGCTGGCTTGGGCGATCACCCTGGTGCCCAAGGGCTGGGGCCGCTGGCTGCTGAACATCGTGCTGCTGTCGATGTGGACCAGCCTGCTGGCGCGCACCTACTCGTGGCTGGTGTTGCTGCAAAGCTCGGGGGTGATCAACAAGGCGTTGATGGCCATGGGTATCATCGATACCCCGCTGGAAATGGTGCATAACCTCACAGGCGTGGTAATCGGCATGAGCTACATCATGATCCCGTTCATCGTGCTGCCGCTGCAGGCCACCATGCACGCCATCGACCCGATGGTGCTGCAGGCCGGTTCCATCTGCGGCGCCAGCCCGTGGACCAACTTCTGGAAGGTGTTCCTGCCGCTGTGCCGTTCGGGGCTGTTCTCCGGGGCGCTGATGGTGTTCGTGATGTCGCTGGGCTACTACGTTACCCCTGCGCTGCTGGGCGGGGCGCAGAACATGATGCTGCCCGAATTCATCATCCAGCAGGTGCAGTCGTTCCTCAACTGGGGCTTGGCCAGCGCCGCTGCGGCATTGCTGGTGGCGATCACCCTGGTGCTCTTCTACCTGTACCTGAAGCTGCAGCCGGAATCCCCGGTCGGCAACGCGAGGTAAACCGCCATGCTCCTGTCTCCCAATGCCATGGGCCGCCCGCTGCGTACGGGCCTGTACCTGACCACCGGGGTCATCGCGGCCTTCCTGCTGCTACCGGTGGTGTTCATCGTGTTGCTGTCGTTCGGCTCGTCCCAGTGGCTGGTATTTCCGCCCCCGGGCTGGACCTTCAAGTGGTACGGCCAGTTCTTCTCCAACCCGGAGTGGATGGACGCCGCGCTGGCCAGCCTCAAGGTGGCCGTGCTGACCACCGTCGCCGCCGTGCTGCTGGGCCTGCCCAGCGCATTCGCCCTGGTGCGTGGCCGCTTCCCGGGCCGTGAGCTGCTGTACGGCCTGTTCACCATGCCGATGATCGTGCCGCTGGTGATCATCGCCGTGGCGGTGTACGCACTGTTTCTCAAGCTCGGCTACACCGGCACGCTGTTCGCCTTCGTGGTCAGCCACGTGATCGTCGCCCTGCCCTTCACCATCATCTCGATCATCAACTCGCTGAAGCTGTTCGACCAGTCGATCGAAGATGCCGCGGTGATCTGCGGTGCCTCGCGCCTGCAGGCTATTTTCAAGGTCACCTTCCCAGCCATTCGCCCGGGAATGATCGCCGGCGGCCTGTTCGCCTTCCTGGTGTCGTGGGATGAGGTGGTGCTGAGCGTGATGATGGCCAGCCCCGACCTGCAGACCCTGCCGGTAAAAATGTGGACCACCCTGCGCCAGGACCTCAGCCCGGTCATCGCCGTGGCCTCGACCCTGCTGATCGGCCTGTCGCTGCTTGTCATGTTCATTGCCGCCGCCTTGCGCCGGCGCACCGAAACAAACGCCTGAGCGCGCGGAGAAAACAACAATGAGTGCAGTGATCAAAGACATCGCGCCAGGCAAGACCCTGGTCAGCCTGCGCGGCCTGAACAAGCACTACGGTGACTTCACCGCCGTGGACAACCTTGACCTGGAAATCCAGGACGGCGAGTTCCTGACCTTCCTCGGGTCCAGCGGCTCGGGCAAATCCACGACCCTGTCGATGCTGGCCGGCTTCGAAACACCCAGCAGTGGCGAGATCCTGGTGGATGGCCAGTCGCTGGTGAATGTACCGCCGCACAAACGTGACATCGGCATGGTGTTCCAGCGTTACTCGCTGTTCCCGCACCTCAACGTGCGCGACAACATCGCGTTCCCCCTGGCCATCCGCAAGCTCAGCACCAGCGAGACCAAAAAACGGGTCGACGCCATGCTCAAGCTGGTACAGCTGGAGCAGTTCGCCCACCGCAAGCCGTCGCAGATGTCCGGCGGGCAACAGCAGCGCGTGGCGATTGCCCGGGCACTGGTGTACGAGCCACGCATTCTGCTGATGGACGAACCGCTCGGCGCACTGGACAAGAAGCTGCGCGAAGACCTGCAGGACGAGCTACGCCAGTTGCACCGTCGGCTGGGTATCACCATCGTCTACGTCACCCATGACCAAGAGGAAGCCATGCGCCTGTCCCAGCGCATCGCCATCTTCAGCCATGGCAAGATCGTCGGCCTGGGCACCGGTTACGACCTGTACCAAAACCCGCCGAATGCCTTTGTCGCCTCGTTCCTGGGCAACTCCAACTTCTTGCGCATCAAAGCCAGCAGCAACGGCGCAGGCAGCTTCGAAGGCCAGCCGGTGGCCATCCGCCTGACCCCGGGCCTGGCCGCTGCGCAGGATGCGCTGATCATGGTGCGCCCGGAAAAAGCCCTGGCCCTGACCGTCGACCAGGCCGCCCGCGAACCACTGCCGGCGGGCTGGAACGAGGTGAGTGCCAAGGTTGGCGAAGTGCTGTTCCTGGGTGAAAGCCAGACCTGCCATGTGGTGACTGCAGGGGGCACCGAGCTGACGGTGAAAGCACTGTCGGCTGCGGGCATGCCGATGCAGCCGGGTGACAGCGTGAAGGTGCGTTGGGCGGTAGCCGATGCGTGCATCTATACCGAGTGGGCCGAGAGTGACCTGAGCAAATCCGCCGGGGCGCATTGAGTTCATCACTCGCCGCACAGGGAGGGCAAGGCCCTCCCTGTGCGGCTGTCACATTATCATCACGCCACTGTCGTAATCTGCCGGCCATCTCTATGCCATAGGCCACCCGGCATGCCCCGCCTGTTTGTCTTGCTGCTCACTTTGCTACCGCTGGCCACCCTGGCCGAGCCTGTGCACCTGCGCGTTCAAGGCTCCAACACCATCGGCGCAGCGCTGCTCCCTGCCCTGGTAAAAGGGCAACTGCGCGCGCAGCAGGCCACAGTCGTCGAGCAGCAGCCGGGCAAGGTCGCCAACGAGTTGGTGATAACCGCGCGCGACGCACAGGGGCAAACCGTACGCATCGACATCGCCGCTCATGGGTCCAGCACCGGCTTCGCCGCCCTCGGCCGTGGCGATGCCGACCTGGCAGCTGCCTCGCGGCCGATCAACGACAGTGAAGTGCGCCTACTACGTGCCCTTGGCGACCTGCGCACTGCCAGCGCCGAACAAGTGATCGGCCTGGACGGTGTTGCGGTCATCGTCCACCCCGACAACCCGCTACCACAATTGAACACGCAGCAGCTGGCGCAGATTTTCTCTGGGCAGATCCAACGCTGGGAGCAATTGGGCATTCCTGGCGGCGCCATTCACCTGTACGCCCGCGACGACCGCTCCGGCACCTTCGAGACGTTCAAGGCGCTGGTGCTGGAGCCCCAGCACAACGAGCTGTCAGCCAAGGCTCTGCGTTACGAGTCCAGTGACGAACTGGCCGCGCAGGTGGCCACCGACCGCCAGGCCATCGGCTTCAGCAGCCTGGCTGCGGTGCACGGGGCCAAGGTGCTGGCGGTAGCCGAAGGCGACGCACCGGCCATGCTGCCGGAGCGCGCCCTGGTGGCCAGCGAAGATTACCCGCTGTCACGGCGCCTGTACTTCTACCTGCCGGCCAACCCCAAGCCACAGGCCAGAGCCCTGGCCGACTTTGCCCAGAGCCCGGCCGGCCAGGCCATCGTCGCCCAGCAGGGCTTTGTTTCGCAGCAGATCACGGCCCAGCCAGTCGTGCCCCAGGCAGACATGCCGCCGCGCTACCGCACCCTGGCCCAGCAGGCGCAGCGGCTGAGTGTGAACTTCCGCTTTCAGGAAGGCAGCGCCAGCCTCGATAACAAGGCCCTGCGTGATGTGCAGCGGGTGGCCGAATACCTGCGCCAGGCTGGCAAGCTGCAGAGCAAAGCGGTGCTGGTAGGGTTTGGCGACCCCAAGGAAACGCCTGGCCGCGCCGCCCTGCTCTCGCGCCTTCGGGCCCAGGCAGTGCGCCGCGAGCTGGCGCGCGATGGCGTGGAGTTGCTGGAGGTGACGGGCATGGGCGATGAACTGCCGGTGGCCGGCAATGAGCTGGAGCAAGGGCGACTGCGCAATCGGCGGGTTGAGGTGTGGGTGTACTGAATTGATGCAGGGGCCCTGGCAAAGAAATGTAACAGCTCCCCATTCGGTATCTCCTGCAATCGGGTCTAGGCTCAAAGTCATGTGATACCGGGCCCCTCTGACGGCTGCCAAGCCGCCATGTCGGATCACTGTTGCCATGCAACGTCGACATTCAAGGAGGGGCTCATGACAGCTCTGCAAGCATTCCTCACCACCCCCGTACTCGGTACCAGCACCTGGTTGTGGCTGGTGTTCATTGCCATCGTCATCGGTTTGCTGGTGCTCGACCTGGGCGTGCTGCACCGCCACGACCGGGAAATCGAAATGCGCGAAAGCCTGCTGCTGTACTCGGGCTACTTCAGCGTTGGCGTCTTGTTCGGCGTCGGGGTCTGGTACCAGCTGGGCGCGCAATCGGCGCTGGAGTTCTACACCGGTTTCCTGGTCGAGCAATCGCTGTCGATGGACAATGTCTTTGTCATGGCGATGATTTTCAGCTACTTCGCCATTCCCCGCCGTTACCAGCATCGCGTGCTGTTCTGGGGCATCCTGGGGGTGGTATTCCTGCGGGCGATCATGATAGGTGTAGGCGCCGCGCTGGTGCAGAACTTTGCCTGGGTGCTGTATCTCTTCGGTGCTTTCCTGTTGTTTACCGGGGTGAAGATGGCGCTTTCGAAAGAAGACAGCCACCCTGACCTGGCCAACAACCCGATACTCAAGTTCGTGCGCCGGCACATGCGGGTCACCGACCAGATCCACGGCTCGCACTTCTTCGTGCGCCAGACCCCGCCCGGGCACAGCAAGGCGCTGCGCTACGCCACCCCGTTGTTTCTGGCGCTGGTGCTGATCGAACTGGCCGACCTGGTGTTTGCAGTCGACAGCGTGCCCGCGATTTTCGCCATCACCCAGGATCCATTCATTGTCTACACCTCGAACATCTTCGCCATTCTTGGGCTGCGATCGTTGTACTTCGCGCTGTCGGCGTTGATGCACCGGTTTGTATACCTCAAGTATGCGTTGGCGCTGGTGCTTATCTTTATTGGTTGCAAGATTTTCTATCACGGCATGGTGGGCAAGGTGCCGGCACTGCTGTCGTTGGGGGTGACGTTCGGGTTGTTGCTGGGTGGGGTGGTGGTTTCGTTGGTCAAGACGCGGGGGGAGAACCCGGCGATCGCGGATCATTCGCCTGAGCAGTCTTCAAATGCCGATTGTCCAGTCAGCCCGAAAGACGAAGACCCGCAGATGCGGATCTGATACGGCTACTTGATTTTAAATAATGCCCATACAACTACCATCCAGATGAATCCAGTCATGCTTAGCCACGCAGCAACCTTCAACTTACGCTTCAGCTTCTGCGGAAAGGCATTCAACTCGCCAGCATCCAGTTGCCCCATACGCAGCGCTAATCACGGAAATGCAACTAGTCCACTTACCGTACAAAGGGTCAGCCAGCGCCACTCAAATGATCCAGAACCCCATACACGCTTAATGCTTTCGAAGTAGGGATTGCTCGTGATGGCCGAGCAGGCGACGCCATAATCTTTCGTCAACGTCGCGACAACACTAAGAGCTAGCCCAGGTATACCGATAACAAAAGGACTTAGTAGAATTACCAATTTGGCAAGTGGTTGCCAGCCAGTAATCAATCACTGGTCGCCTCGTAGATAACCTCGCCTACCGACTCACCGAGCTTGCCGCCCAGCACTCCCCCAGCCATACCGCTGGCACCCACCAGCACTATGCCGCACACTGGCCCGGCCAGACCTGCAGAGCCCATAGTAACAACGGCACATACTGTTCCGGATACGAGGACTGCTCCTGAGGAGCCAAGCATAGCTCCGGCGGTTCCAACAGCAAAACCTCCTGTCTCGGTCAGTCTGACCTTTTTACAAGCTGCGAAAAACGCTGGGCTGTTCAAGTGGCCATGGCGCAGGAACTCTCGCTGGTGCAACTGCTCGATACTGGTCAATGTATGACTGACCTGTTTCAAACCTTGATCGAGCATGTCCTTGCCGACGCCCATGGTCAGATACTTCCTACACATTGCGGGAGTTTGCGCGATCACTGTGGGAGCGGGTTCACCCGCGAAGAGGCCGGTGCAGGCCGCTGACTCAGCGCCCGCTACGCAACAGCTCCACCGGCACATACTTGCCAATTTCATATTTGCCAATCGCCGCCCGGTGCACTTCATCCGGCCCGTCGGCCAGGCGCAGGGTGCGCTGCATGGCGTACATGTAAGCCAGCGGGAAATCGCCACTCACCCCTGCCCCACCGTGAATCTGAATCGCCCGGTCGATCACCTTCAACGCCACGTTCGGCGCCACCACCTTGATCTGCGCGATCTCGCTGCGGGCCACCTTGTTGCCCACGGTGTCCATCATGTATGCCGCTTTCAGCGTCAGCAGCCGGGCCATGTCGATTTCCATGCGTGAGTCGGCGATCTTGTCGACGTTGCCGCCCAGCCGTGCCAGTGGCCGACCAAATGCAGTACGTTCCACCGAACGTTTACACATCAGCTCCAGCGCACGCTCGGCCATGCCGATCGAGCGCATGCAGTGGTGGATACGGCCAGGGCCAAGGCGCCCTTGGGCAATCTCAAAGCCGCGCCCCTCACCGAGCAGCACGTTTTCATAAGGCACCCGCACGTTCTCGAAAAGCACTTCGGCATGGCCATGAGGGGCATCGTCATAGCCGAACACCGGTAACGGGCGGACGATCTTCACGCCCGGCGCATCGGTGGGCACCAGCACCATCGAATGCTGCTGGTGGCGTGGCCCTTCAGGGTCGGACAGGCCCATGAAAATCATGACCTTGCAGCGCGGGTCGCAGGCGCCGGAGGTCCACCACTTGCGGCCATTGATGACCCATTCGTCACCGTCACGCACGGCAGTGGCGGCCATGTTGGTCGCGTCCGAGGAGGCCACGTCCGGCTCAGTCATGGCAAACGCCGAGCGGATCTCGCCGCGTAACAGCGGCTCCAGCCACTGGCGTTTCTGCGCTTCGCTGCCATAACGCACCAGCACTTCCATGTTGCCGGTGTCCGGCGCCGAGCAGTTGAACGGTTCTGGCCCGAGCAGCGAGCGGCCCATGATTTCCGCCAGTGGGGCGTATTCCAGGTTGCTCAGGCCGGCGCCGTATTCCGATTCGGGCAAGAACAGGTTCCACAGCCCTTCGGCGCGGGCCTTGGCCTTGAGTTCTTCCATGATTGCCGTGGGCTGCCAGCGGTCGCCCTCGGCAACCTGGCGCTCGAACACGGCTTCGGCGGGGTACACGTAGGCGTCCATGAACGCAGTAACGCGCTCGCGCAGTGCCTGGACCTTGGGCGAATAGGCGAAATCCATCGGGGCTACCTTCACGGTTCGGAGTACATGGGCAGAGCCTAGAGCAGCGCAACCCCATCCACCTAGTCTATTTTCCGTGTGTATAAACATTCATAACCGATATATGATCGGCCAATAATTCCAACAAAGAGCGGCGCCCATGAACCTCAGCAAGGTCGACCTCAACCTGTTCATCGTGTTCGATGCGATCTACACCGAAGCCAACCTGACCCGCGCCGGGCAGATTGTCGGCATTACCCAGCCAGCGGTGTCCAATGCCCTTTCGCGGCTGCGCGAAACCTTCAACGACCCGCTGTTTGTGCGCACTGCACAAGGCATGGTGCCCACGCCGATGGCGCAGAACATCATCGGCCCGGTGCGCAACGCTTTGGCACTGCTGCGTACCTCGGTGCAGGAAAGCCGCATCTTCAACCCGCAGCAGGCCAACAAGACCTTCCGCATCAGCATGACCGACCTGACCGAAGCGGTCATCCTGCCGCCGCTGTTCCAGCGCCTGCGCCGTCTGGCGCCTGCGGTGCTGATCGAAAGCTTCCTGTGCAAGCGCCGCGAGACCACCAAGGAGCTCGCCGCCGGCCGCCTGGACTTCGCCATTGACGCGCCCCTGAACACCGACCCGCAGGTGCGCCACATCAAACTGATGCAAGACCGCTATGTGTGCGCCCTGCGCCAAGGCCACCCGCTGGCTGACAGCAAGCTGACCCTCGACAGCTACCTGAGCATGACCCACATCCATATTTCCAGCCGCCGCAACGGCCTGGGTTACGTCGACCTGGCGCTGGGCAAGATGGGTGTACAACGCAAGGTCGCCCTGCGTTCGCAGCACTACCTGATGGCCTCGCAGGTGTTGCAGCAGACCGACATGGCGATGACCGTCCCCGAGCGCTTCGCCCGTCGCCATCAGTTGCGTTACCAGCCACTGCCAGTGGAGGTGCCGGCACTGGAAACGCACCTGTACTGGCATGAAAGCACCGACCAGGACCCGGCCAACCGCTGGATGCGCGAGCAGATCACCGAATTGTGCGAACGCGTGGTAGCCGAGGAAGAGAAGACCCCACAGCCTGCCTGAAGACGCCTGCGAGCGGCGGCGCCTCAGCTCTGCTCGACTGTAGAAAAATATTCTCCAAAAAGTTCGCAGTGGAGAAATTTTTATTACAGAGATTCAGAAAAAAATTGGCGGGAAGCGAAAACTATCTTCTTCATCGCGGGTACGCTTATCCCAACAATCGCCGATTTCACGGCGACAGATATGGACCCGCCCGAATGCCTAGCGCCCCTCTTTATTTCGATTACGCCGCCACCACCCCCGTCGACGACCGGGTCATCGAAACCATGCTTGCCTGCCTTGGCAGCGAGGCCAACTTCGGCAACCCGGCGTCCAGTGGCCATGCCTACGGCCAGGCCGCGCGACAGGCCGTGGAGCACGCTCGCCAGCAGGTGGCCGAGCGCGTCGGCGCGCAAGCCGACAACCTGGTCTGGACCTCGGGCGCGACCGAGTCCAACAACCTGGCACTCAAAGGCATTGCCCAAGGCATCGACCAGCCCGGGCACCTGATCACCAGTCAGCTAGAGCACAAAGCCGTGCTCGACACCGCGGCCGAACTTGAACGCCAAGGCTGGGCCGTCACCCGCCTGGCGCCGGATGCTGCCGGCCTGATCCAGCCTGCAAGCGTGCAGGCAGCGTTGCGCGCCGATACCCGCCTGGTGTCGCTGATGGCGGTCAACAACGAGCTGGGCACGGTTACCGATTTTGCCGCCATCGGCCAACAGGTGCGTGACCACGGTGCCCTCCTGCACGTGGACGCCGCACAGGCCGTAGGCAAGCTGGCCATCGACCTGAAGGCGGTGGCCGTGGACATGATGTCATTTTCGGCGCACAAGGTTTACGGGCCAAAAGGGATCGGCGCGCTCTATGTCGGCCCACGCGCCCGTACGCTGATGCGCGCGCAGATGCACGGCGGCGGCCATGAGCAGGGCCTGCGTTCCGGCACCCTGGCAACCCATCAGATCGCGGGCATGGGCAGCGCCTTTGCCTTGGCCGGCGAACCAGGTGACAGCGAGCACCAGCGCCTTGAGCAACTGGCCACGCGCCTGCGCGAGGGCCTGCTGGCTTTACCCGGCGTCACCCTCAACGGCAGCGCCAGCCAACGCATCCCCCACACCCTGAACCTGTGCATCGACAGCAAGGGCTTCAACAGCGCGGCCCTGGCCAGCGAGCTGGCCTTGTCGACCACTTCGGCCTGCAACTCGGCGAGTAACGCCGCCTCCCATGTGCTGCTGGCACTGGGGCTGGACGAGCGTCAGGCGCGCAACAGTGTGCGCTTGAGCATCGGCCGATTCACGACCGAGGCGCAAGTGGACCAGGCGCTCGCAGTGTTTGGCCGGGTGCTGACGACGGCATCGGCTGCACTGTGGTGAACACACGCTAGAACAAGCGGCTGTCCGGGGTAAAATCCTCGACCTGGATTTTCGCACGCTGTGCCTGCGCGTGCCGTGGGTTGAACAGGTAGTTGATGGTGCTGGGCATGATCGCGCTCGGCACGGGCAGCAGTAAAGCCGAGCAGTCATCCAGAAAGCGATTGCCCAGCGCCCGGGTCAACTCAGGCTGAGCGGACCAGCCGGGCTGCAAGGCGGGCAACTGCGCCTGTGAAACCGTATCAGGCAATTCGATACGGATCAGGCGCATGGTGGTAGGAAAATCCTCTGGGTCGATCTCCAGGTGCACAAGCACCTCGAGCATCGCCCCGGAAGGGCTGGTGGCGGCATACACCACGGGCCGGCCCGCCTGGTGCCAGCGTCCGCTAACACGCAGCCCCCCAGTGCCGCTCAAATCTGCATAGGCGCTGATACGCCACAAAATCACAGGCCAAAACCCTCGGCAATCTGCAGCAGCATCTCTTCGACCTGAGTGGTGCCTTGCTGGGTTGTGAGCATCTGCATCGGCGTCAGCCCCGAAAAACGTTCCTTGGGCTTGGACAGCCAGCGCTTGGCCTTGTCCGCCTCGCCAAACACGGCTTCGGCCATGGCGGTGATGTGGGCCGAACGGAACAGCCGATCACTCTCTTCCACGGTCAGCGGCTGGTCACGCTCGATACGGGTTTTCAGGGTGCGCAGGGGAATGATCTGGTCCCGCTCCACCGGCGTGAACACACCGCGCTCGGTCAGCTTCACCAGCCAGGTAGCGGCAAAACCGTGGGTGATCCGGGTGTGGATTTCGAAGTCACTGGCAAGTTCGGGTATTTCCAGCAGCGCCTGCAGGCGCGCCCGGTACTCGTGGTAACCGTTGTCACGAAGCACTTCGGCAAGCATGGCATACTCCTGTTTCGGCGTTTGCCGACAAGTATGCGGTATTCACCGGATCATTGCCAGTTTGACTGGCCCCCTTGGTTGTGGGGGCACTGCGCCCCCGCTCCTTTCAGAAGGTACCCGGATAAGCCCCGCCATCGATCAGCAGGTTTTGCCCGGTGATATAGCCGGCATGCGCACTGCACAGGAACGCACAGTACGCGCCAAACTCCCCGGCATCGCCAAAGCGCGCCGCCGGGATGGCCTTGCGCCTGGCCTGGGCAGTGGCTTGCACATCGCCACCCGCCGCCTGCAACGTTTTTTGCAAGCGCGCGGTGTCGAACGCCCCAGGCAGCAGGTTGTTCAGTGTCACATTGCTGCCCGCCAGGCGCTGCTGCCGGGCCAGGCCGGCAATGAAACCGGTCAGGCCACTGCGGGCGCCGTTGGACAGACCAAGCATGTCGATCGGCGCCTTCACCGCGCCTGAGGTGATATTCACCACCCGCCCGAAGCCCCGCTCGGCCATGCCGTCGACAACTGCCTTGATCAGCTCGATGGGGGTGAGCATGTTGGCGTCCAGCGCCTTCAGCCAGTCGTCACGCCCCCAGTCACGGAAGTCCCCCGGTGGCGGGCCACCGGCGTTGTTGACCAGGATGTCGACCTGCGGGCAGGCCGCCAACAGCGCCTGGCGCACCTGGGCATCAGCAACATCGCCGGCCACGGTAAGCACCTCGATGCCCGGGCAGGCCGCACGCAACTCGCTGGCGGTCTGCATCAGGGTGGCTTGGGTGCGGGCATTGATGACCAGGTTCACGCCTTCTTTGCCAAGCGCCTCGGCGCAGCCTTTGCCCAGGCCTTGGCTGGCCGCGCAGACGATGGCCCAGCGGCCGGTAATGCCTAGATCCATTGTGTTGGTCCTTGATGCAGTAGGGTTTCAGGGGGGTAATCTAGAGCACAGGACAGGGCCGCCGATAATGAAAAGAGCTGATCCACCAATAACCGGCATTTATCCCCGCCAGCAACAGGCTGAAGGGCTGGCGTCAACAAGTTTCAATCGGCCGTCAATTCCTCTACCAGCAACCGCGCCGCTGGCGCTAGCAGCGTCGCCACACGGTGCACGATGCCGAACGGCTCGCTCAAGGCCCGTAGCTGCACCGCCAGCGACACCAGTAACCCGCGCTGCTCGGCAAAAGTCGCCACAGCACTGGGAATGACCGCCACCAGCGTCGGGTCATCTTCCAGCAGCATGAAAGTAGCGAAGGTTGAAAAGGTTTCCAGCGGATAACGGGGCACCTCCACCCCTGCCTCGCTCAACTCGCGCTCCAGCGCCTGGCGCATGGGCATGTTCGCCGGGTAGACCACCCAGCGGTAATGGCTCAAGTCGCTGATATGCAGTGACGCTGCCCCGGCAAGCGGGTGTTGCGGGTGCGCGACCACTACCAATGGCTCCTGGGCCAGTTCGACAAAGGCATAGTCTGTAGCGTTGCGGCCCAGCCCCGGCCGGCAGATCGCCAGGTCCAGGCGCTCCTCGTCCAGCTGGGCGAGCAGGTTGGCGCTGGTATTCTCGGCAATTTCCACTGCCAGCTGCGGCTGCTTGCGGCGCAAGCGCCCCAGGGCGCTGATTAGGGTCGGCATGGCCCCCATGATGCTGCCCACCGCCAGCCGCCCACCCTGGCCTTGGACGATGCCCAGCACCTCTTCGCGCAAGTGCCCCAGGTCGCTGTGGATCAGCCGCGCGTAGCGCACCACGCAACGGCCCACGTCGTTGGCTACCAGGCCGCTGGGCAGGCGCTGGAACAAGGGTACACCCAACACCTCCTCCACCTCGCGCAACGCCTTGGTGGCCCCGGGCTGGGAAATGGCCATGGCTTCGGCAGCCTTGTGCAGCGAACCACAGCGATCCAGCTCGATCAGCAGGCGCAACTGGCGCAGGCGCAGGCGAGAAAAAATGGAATCCAGGGAAGGGATCATCAGGCAGGCTCGACATGGGTCTTGTAATGCCGAGCACTATAGAGGGTCGTCAACGGGGGAGTATTGAGTTTCAAGCAAATGACCCTTGATCGCAGAACACGCATACCAGCCCGTTATGCTGCGCTGTCGCCCATGGAACAAGGCTTCGGCAAACGCCGCTTTATCCTGTGGGAGCGGGCGCGCCCGCGAAGAGTGCGACGCGCTGCATGGCACCGGCTGCGCCGGTGTTCGCGGGCTTGCCCGCTCCCACAGGGGCCCCGCCCAATCAGGTATTTATGTTCGAGTAACGCGCTTACCGCGGTCTACGCCGTGCCAGGCAGGCGTAACCCAGGCCCAGCACACTGATCGCCAGTACGCTCAGCAACACCATCAACTCGCGGCTGTAGCGCGCCACCATGGCCGGAAAACCGATGACTTCGTGGTACACCTGCACATTGGCCACGCCGTCGGCGTGGCTGATGCTGACCCCGCCTTGGCGGATCTGCAAATAGTCTGCATCGAAATAGACCCAGACCTTGCACGTGCCACCCGGCTCGATGGCCGGGATGTCCACCTGCGCGGTGGCGGTTTCCAGCAGGGTGTCGTTGCCGGCAGCATCACGCACCTGCACCAGGCCCTTGGCTGGCAGACGGACCTTGACCTCCCGTACTGGCGCATCACCCCTGTTGCGTAGTTCGATGAGCAAGCCAGTACGGTGATCGACCAGCCCGGCCTCGAAAGGCTTGGCGAACAGCTGGGCATAGGGTGCCTGGGCCATTTCTATCAACCGCTCGACCTGATCGTGGCTTAGC
Source organism: Pseudomonas sp. NMI542_15 (assembly GCF_021283425.1). Taxonomy (NCBI): domain Bacteria; kingdom Pseudomonadati; phylum Pseudomonadota; class Gammaproteobacteria; order Pseudomonadales; family Pseudomonadaceae; genus Pseudomonas; species Pseudomonas sp. NMI542_15. The sequence continues at coordinate 161,426 of NZ_JAJSRO010000009.1, forward strand.
TCGCCTTGGCCAATGCTGTTGATGCGCCCCTGCAACTGCTCATACTTGAGTTGCTCGCTGGCTTTGCTTATGCGCTCGCTGAACTGGGTGGGATAGGTGAGGTAGGCATAAGTCAGTGACGCCTCCAGACGCGGGTTGCCCCTGAGCAACACGTAGGCGGCCAAAAGGACCATCAGGCCCGCAAGCACGGCTACGAGGAATTTCCCCACCTTGTCCCAGCTCAATGCGAACTTCCTTTTGTGGTGATACAGACGATTCAAACCGCCCAAGGGTGCCAAGTTAAGGCCCCCCAGGCAAGCTTGACTAGCGTTCGCGTTCACCTTCCCGCGCCTGACGCATCTGCAGCAGCTGGCCATCGATCAGTGCTTTGGCCATGCCCGCCAGGTAAACCGTGGCCTGCATCATCACCTTGCGGTCGCCAGGCCTGTCGATGGCCTTGCGAGTGATTTCAGTCATGCAGCCCATGATGCTAGATGCCTCCATCAGTGCGGTCCTCATCGGCAGCTGCGGTTTCATCTGCACCAGTTCGGCATCGGCGTTGCCAAACCGGCTCGCTGCACGCACAACATTGAGCTTGCTGCTTTTCGGGTTGTCGTTGTCCATGTCCATTCCTCGGGCGGTTGCGGGCATGCCCAGACTAGGACGCTGCTTTGCCCCCCACAATGACCAGCAGGGTGGTAACAATCACTTTCGGAAATGGACTACAAGCACTCCATGAAGTGTGCCCTCCGCCACCGATCAGCCCTTGACCGCCACCTGGCAGTGTCGGACGATCAACCTCCCCCACCCCAGGACGAACACCATGCTACGGATACTCGGCAGAGCCTCCTCCATCAATGTGCGAAAAGTGCTGTGGGCCTGCGCTGAATTCGAGGTTGCATTCGAGCGCGAAGACTGGGGCTCTGGCTTCAAGGCCACTGACAGCGCCGAGTTCCTGGCGTTGAACCCCAATGCCATGATCCCGGTGATCCAGGATGGCGACTTCACCTTGTGGGAATCCAACAGCATCATCCGCTACCTGGCCAACCGCTATGGTGCCACCGCGTTCTACCCCGACGATGCCCAGGCGCGGGCCAGGATCGACCAGTGGATCGACTGGCAGGCCTCAGACCTGAACCGCTCGTGGAGCTACGCATTCATGTCACTGGTCAGGCACTCCCCCGCGCACCAGGACCCGCAAGCACTTGCCGCCGGTTGCGCGGACTGGTCTCGCTACATGCACATCCTCGACCACCAACTGGCCAGCACCGGTGCGTATGTGGCCGGCAGCCAGTTCACCCTGGCCGATATCCCTATCGGCCTGTCGGTCAACCGCTGGTTCGAAACGCCGTTCGAACACCCGCAACTGCCAGCGGTGCGCGATTATTACGAACGCCTCAGCGAACGCCCGGCCTATCACCTGCACGGCCGTAACGGTACACCGTAAACGTACAACACGGGTTTCACTGCCGGGCATTGGGTAATACTGCGAGTCATTACCACTAGTCGTTTACCCCCGGGTGACCTGGCCGGCAAATACAGCGCCGGGCTGCGTGGCAGCTTCAGCCAGCAAGCCCTGCAGCAGTTACTGGTCCTGCGGCCTGCTAGCCATGCCGCAGGACGGCGGTTACCGCCTGATCCCGGCCAACCGCTGCCATTGGGTGCTGTGGCACTGGACCCGACCAACGTGACCGGCACTGCCAGCCTCGGCGAGCAGACCGAAAACGGCATCACCGTGGTGGCGGCAACGGCACTGCTGGATTCTGGGGCTGCTTTGCAGCCCATCGCGACACAAGGCCGCGCCTACAAGAGATCCCATTTTCCCTGTAGGCGCGGCCTTGTGTCGCGAAAGGGGCGCACAGCGCCCCCGGCGATCTCAGTTTGTTACGCCGCAACCTGCCCCCCCGCTGCCACCACCCGCCCACGCCAGGCAAACAGCAACACCATCACCAACCCCAGTGCCGCCATCGCGGCGCCCGCCAGGGAAATCGCCGGGTAGCCCAGCCCTGCGTTGATCACTGCGCCACCCAGCGCGGCGCCAATCGCATTGCCCAGGTTGAACGCACCGATGTTCACCGCCGAGGCCAGGTTGGGCGCATCCTTGGCTGCCTCCATCACGCGCATCTGCAACGGCGGCACCAAGGCAAAACTGGCCGCGCCCCAGAGCAGAATCGCCACGGCTGTCGGCAGCGGCCAGTCGAGCACCAGCGGGAACACCAGCAGCACGGCAATCAACAACGCCAACGACAGGATCAGGGTACGGTCGATCGAGCGGTCTGCCGCCTTGCCCCCCCACACATTGCCCAAGGTCAGGCCAACACCGAACAACACCAGCATGGCTGTCACGAACGTGGTGGATGCGGCCGCCTCACTCTGCAGGATCGGCGCAATGTAGGTGAACACCGTAAACATCGCACTGGAACCCACCACCGTCAGCAGCAAAGCTGCCAGCACCGGGCCGCGGCCCAGCACACGGATTTCAGCCATGGCCCCGTCGCCTTTGGGCGACGGCACATTGGGCAGCGCGTACCAGAGGGTGGTCATCGCCACCAGGCCAAGCCCGGCGATACCCCAGAAGGCTGTGCGCCAGCCCAGCATTTCACCGAACCAGGTCGCCAGCGGCACGCCGCCGATGGTGGCCAGGGTCAAGCCCATGAACATCGCCGCCACCGCCCCGGCACGCTTCTCGGGTGGTACCACGCTGGCTGCGACAATCGAGCCGATGCCGAAGAAAGCACCGTGGTTCAGTGAGGTGACAACGCGGGCCACCAACAGGCTGGCGTAGTCGCTGGCCAGGGCCGACATCAGGTTGCCCAGTGTGAAAATGACCATCAGCCCGATCAGCAGATAACGCCGCGGGATCTTCACCGTGGCCAGGGTCATCAGCGGTGCGCCGATCAGCACGCCGATGGCATAGGCGCTGACCAGCAGCCCGGCAGCAGGGATGGAAACGCCAAGGTCAGTGGCGATACTGGGCAACATGCCCATGGGGGCGAACTCGGTGACACCGATGCCAAAGGCACCGATGGCGAGTGCGACAAGAGGTGGATTGATACGCATGGCAAGCTCCTTATCTATGCCGCAAATGCTACGATCTGTTTCAAAAGCGCACTAGACTGCTTTTTTGCTAACCACCTTTGCGCACGAGGCACAAATGGACTTCAGTGGAAGATCCGGCGAGATGGAGATATTTGCCAGGGTGGCGCAAGAAGGCAGCTTGTCGGCTGCCGCGCGGGCACTGAACCTGACGCCTTCTGCGGTCAGCCGTATCCTCGCCCGCACCGAACAGCGCCTGGGCACCCGCCTGCTGCTGCGCACCACACGGGCAATCACCCTCACTCCCGAGGGTGAGGCGTACCTGCGCGGTGCACGGCGGGTGCTGGCCGACATGCTCGAAGTGGAAGAAGCCATCACCGACCAGGGGGTGCCGCGCGGGCGCTTGCGGGTGAGCGCCGCACTGGGCCACGCCCGGTTGACCGTAGTGCCGCTGCTGGCGGCCTTCAGCGCCCGCTATCCGCAAGTGCTGGTTGACCTTACCCTCAGTGACGAAGTGGCCGACATTCTCGGGGGCCAGGCCGACGTGGCATTACGCTTCGGGCACCTGCCGGACAGCTCGTTGAGCGCCCGCGCCATTGGCGAAACCGGCCAGGTGGTGGTCGCCTCACCCGAATACCTGCAACGCTGCGGTACCCCGCTTGAGCCTGAAGACTTGGCCCGGCACAACTGCCTGCGCTTCAATTTCCGCCGCGCGGAGCCCGACTGGCCGTTCCGCCGCGACGGGCAGGCGTTCTCGTTGAAGGTGACGGGGAATATCGAATGCAGCAGCGGCGAAGCCTTGGCGCAACTGGCCAGGCTTGGTGCCGGCGTGGCACGCATCGGTACCTTCACGGTGGTCGATGACTTGGCCAGCGGGCGGCTGGTGCCATTGCTGGAGGCGTACAACCCTGACGACCGCGAGCCGATCCATGAGGTGTTCGTTGGCGGGCCGGCCATGCCGGCGCGGGTCCGGGTGTTCGTGGATTTTCTGATAGAGCACTTGTCGGGCGGCCTGCGCACCCCCTTGTAGAACGTCTTCCGGGCTACGCGTTGGGAGCGGCCTGGTGTCACGACAGGGTGCATGAGCCGGTCGTGGTGCGCTGCGACCACAGTCTGACCTGACGTTGATATCTACAGTTGGGTTATCTTCGACGCTTCACTGTACGGCCAGGGCCAGACCACCATGCGCATTGTCATTCCCGACGACTACCAGGATGTGATCCGCACGCTCGACTGCTTCGCCAAACTGAGCGGGCACGCTGTCAGCGTGCTTCATGAATGCCAACCCGCCACGCCAGAGCAACTTGCAGCACGCTTTGCCGACGCCGACGCACTGGTACTCACCCGCGAACGTACCCGCATCGACGCCGCCTTGCTCGACCACCTGCCTGACCTCAAGCTGATCAGCCAGACCGGCAAGGTGTCCAGCCACCTGGACCTGGCAGCGTGCACGGCGCGGGGCATAGCCGTAACCGAGGGGCGTGGCTCGCCGGTGGCGCCTGCGGAACTTGCCTGGGCGCTTATCCTGAATGCCCGTCGGCAGCTGGTACCGGCCATCGATGCCTTGCGCCAAGGCCATTGGCAGGTCAACCTGGGGCAGGCGCTGGCCGGCCAGCTGCTGGGCATTTGGGGTTACGGCAAGATCGGCCAGCGCCTGGCGCGTTACGCACAGGCATTCGACATGCACGTGCTGGTGTGGGGCAGCGACAGCAGCCGCGCCGCAGCCCAGGCTGATGGCCACCGCGCAGCCGCCTCGCGTGAGGCATTTTTTGCTGAAGCGGACATTGTCAGCCTGAACCTGCGCCTGTCGGCACAGTCGCGCCACGGGGTCACCTTCCGCGACTTGTCCAGCATGAAGCCCGATGCCCTGCTGGTAAACGTCAGCCGCGCAGAACTGATTGCCCCAGGGGCATTGCTGCAGGCACTGGATGCCGGGCGGCCGGGTTACGCGGCAGTGGATGTTTTCGAAGAGGAGCCGGTGCTCGACCCCGCCCATCCGCTGCTGCGCCACCCTCGTGTACTCAGTACACCGCACCTGGGGTATGTGGAGAAGAACGGTTACGAGCTGTACTTTGGCGACGCCTTCGACAATGTGCTGGCGTTTTTCGAAGGAACGCCAAAGAACGTTGCCAACCCCGAGGTGCTGGCGGCTCGGCGCTGAGCCCTGTGGGCGCGGGCATGCCCGCGATGGGCCGCATAGCAGCCCCAGTCATTACGTATGGACTGCACGCGCCCATTGGGCATGTGCCTTCAAGTTGCGTTCAACCGAACAGGTTCAGCCCCAGCGCAAAAACGGCCACCGCCAGCGCTACCAATGGCACAGCATTGCGCTCCAGGTACGCCGCCCAGCCAGGGCCGGCCAGCTGCTGCAATTGCAGCTCGCATTCACGCTGGCGCTCAGCCAGGCTGGCCAGACGCGCCTCGACGCTGTCAACGCGCTGAGCCTGGGTGCTGGTGGCCAGCGCTAGCCGCTTCAACGCCGTAGTCACAGTGGTGGACAACGCGTCCCGTGCCAGGTTGCTCGCGGCCAGTTGCTCCTGGTACTGCTCAAGGCTCTTGCGAATCGCCCCTTCCTTCTGCACGCGGGCCAGGGTACTTGCCACCAGTTTCCGGTTCTGCGCCTCGCCACTGGCCTGCAGCGCAGCCAGTTCGAGTGCATGCTGGGCCTGCACACTTTCAAGGCGCTCCACCTCTTGCCTGCAGAAGGCATGGCCCTCGGCCGGCGCCGGCAGGTCGTCGAGCTGTTGCTTGGGTTCGTATGGCTGGTTCATCAATTTCTGTCCGGATACAGCGGTAAAGGGCGGAAAGCTATCAAATTGGCATCACTGAATCCACCGGCCAACGAGAGAATTGAGCAGTTGATCAGGTAACGAGGGCACCGCAGGCCTGGGGGCTTTCGTCGCTGCGCAGGCGTACACTTCCCTTCAGCACAGGTTCAGGAGTTGCTCAATGCCCTACCCCATCGAACAGAAACTGGTCATTGGCGTTGCCTCGAGTGCGCTGTTCGACCTCACCGTCTCGGACGACATCTACAAGACCCAGGGGGTCGAGGCGTACCGCCATCACCAGCAGCAGAACCTGGACGAGCCATTCCCCAAAGGCGTGGCGTTCCCGTTCATCCGCCGCTTCCTGAGCATCAACCAGGCCTTTCCCGATCAACTGCCGGTAGAAGTGGTGCTGCTTTCGCGCAACTCCCCGGAAACCGGCCTGCGGGTGTTTCGTTCGATCAACCACTATCAGCTGGACATCACCCGCGCAGCGTTCATGTCGGGTCGCTCGCCCTACGAGTACATCCCGGCATTCAATGCCTCGCTGTTTCTCAGTGCCAACGAGGAAGACGTGCAGAAAGCCATCGATGCCAACTACCCGGCCGGGCGGGTGCTGCCGACGCGCATCTACGATGACGAGATCGACACTGAATTGCGGGTGGCCTTCGACTTCGATGGTGTGATTGCCGACGACGAGGCGGAAAGCGTGTACAAGCGCAACGACAACCTGGACGATTTTCAAGAGCACGAGCGCGTGCACAAGGGCATTCCACATTCGCCCGGGCCGTTGGCGGACTTGTACCGCAAGCTGTCGCTGATACGCATGCTGGAGGACCGCAAGCTGGCCGAGGACCCGGCGTACAAGCGGATCTTGCGGATTGCCATTGTGACAGCGCGCAATGCGCCCTCACATGAGCGGGTGGTGACGACGTTGAAGGATTGGGGGGTGTCGCCGGATGAGTGCTTCTTTCTCGGTGGGATGGAGAAACCCAGGGTGCTGTCGATTCTCAAGCCGCATGTCTTCTTTGACGACCAGCGCAGTCACCTGCAGTCGCCGGCAGGTGATTTGCCGATGGTGCATGTGCCGTTCGGGGTGGCGAACAGGGAGCGTTCAACGACGCGCTCCCCGCTCGACACGCCTGTGCAGGAGCAGGACGACACCGGCGTTGCCGGTGCCATCCAGCCTGTCTAGCGAGCAACTTCCTCGACCGGGGTATTGACGGCCGGGCGGCTACGCTGCCCCAGCAACGCACGCGCCGCCAATGCCGCTACTACAAGGCCAGGTGACGCTGCCAGCAGCAGACCACCTACACCGGCCCCGGCCGCCAAAATCTGCCCTGCAGCCAATGGCCCGGCCATCGACCCCAGGCGCCCTACAGCCACCGAAGCCCCCACGCCGGTCGCACGCACGTGGGTCGAATACAACGTCGGCGCAAGTGCATACAGCACCAGCTGGCCACCGATGGCGCAATAGCCTGCGGTAAATCCTGCCAGCAGCATCAGGCCGAAGCTGGTCGACAACCCAAGGCCTGCCAACGAAGCGAGCATGCCAGCATACGCAATGAAAACGGCCCGCCCCGCCAAGCCTCGGTCCATCATTCGCCCGGTGAGGAACGAGCCTGCAGCGCCCCCCAGGTTGAACAGTATCTGCACCGCACCTGCCTGAGGACGGCTGTAGCCCTGCCCGATCAGTAGCGACGGCAACCAGTTGAGCAGCATGTACAGCACGGTTAGCGTGAAAAAGCACGCCACCCACAGCAACAGGGTACGGCTTACCTGCCCCGGGCCGAACAGCTGGGCCAGCATGCCGTTGCCGCCGGTGCTGGCAGCAGGCTGGGCACGGAACGCCTGGGACTCCTTCAGCCACACCATCAGCACAAAAGCAATCGCAATGGGGGCGATACCGCCCACGTAGAACACCGCCCTCCAGTCCTCGCCCAGGCCGGCCATGCCGATGACCGACGCGATCGCCCCTCCCAAGGGCACGCCGCAATAGGTGACGCTCACCGCCGTGCTGCGCAGGCGCTGCGGCGCGGCCTCGCTGGCCAGGGCAATCAGGATCGGCAAGGCTGCCCCCAATCCCAACCCGGTCATCAGGCGCGCGATCAGCAACGAGGTGTATGTATCAGCGTGGGCGGTACCCAGCGAGAAGCCGCCGAACAGCAGCACCGCCACGATCAGGATTGCCTTGCGGCCCAGCCGATCGGCCAGCCAGCCGCCAATGAACGCCCCCGGTAACAGCCCCAGCAGCCCGGCACTGAATACCCAGCCAAGCATGGCGGGCGTCAGCGCGAATGCCTTGGCCATGTGCGGTGCAGCAACCCCGGTGGCCTGAAGGTCCAGCCCCTCCAGCAGCGCCACCAGAAAACACAGGCCGATGGTAAGCACCGGCTTGCTTGAAGATGAGGATGAATCACTCATGTATGGCCCCTTTTGTTGTTATGGGTCGGGAAGTCAAAGCCTGAACGTGGCACGCAAGGAAACGAACGACGAGTCTTCGCCACCGGCTTCCTTGATGGCGGAACCTACGTCGTAGTACTTCATGTCGAGATCCAGCGTGAGGTTGGGCGTCGCCAGCCATCGGGTGTTGGCGCGGTAGATGGTGCCCACATGCCGGCCGGTGCCGCGGGTGTTGGCCAGCATGCTCATGCCAGGCATGTACACGCCATCCTCTTCGCGCTGCTTCCAGACTTCGAGCACGCCTTGTTCGAAGCGCACCGTGCGCCAGGGCGAGAAGCCGAACGTAGGCCCGACCACGATCACGTTGCTCAAGGTGGTCAGGCTGGCCTCACCGTAAACGCCGTTTCGCGGGAACAGCGGGTCGAAGGTGCCGACCTTGCCGTCGCCGGGGTCGCTATCACCGCTGGCGGCGTCGGCACGCATGCCCAGGCGCGGCTGCCAGGGGTGGTCGAAGGTGTAACCACTGTCGCTCGACACTGCCCAGGCACGGATCGAGGCGCCGCCCAGGTGGCCGCCCTGCCCGGCCAGGTTCCAGCTCCAGTCCAAGGCCTGATAGCGGCCAAACAGGCGCGTGCCGTAGGTGTAGCGCTGTTCGTCCCCAGCCTCGCCGGCCAGGCTGCGGTCATCGGTTTGCAGGCCGAACGCGAACAAATCCATGTTCCATACGGCCGTCAGCGGCAGGGTGCCGTACAGACCGTAAAACTTCACCGCGTTGTTACTGCCATCGTCCCAGCTGTCTTCACCTGTTTTCAACGGCCTGACGGCAAAGGCATCGAGCTTGCGCCCGTCCTTGAGGTTGAGGCTGGCACGCACGCCATCGAAGCTCAAGCGCAGGTTGGGCACATCACGGTAGGTGACGAACACCTGGTCGCCGAAGGCCATCTCCTGGCGTCCGACCCGCGTCGTATAGCGCCCCGCAGCAAAATCGTGATTGAAGTCGATGAATGCCTGGCGGATTTCATTTCGACCTTCGTCATTAGGTGAGTACAGGTCTTTGCCGAATGCACGGGTGTTCTCGACCTGCACGAAGGTGCGCAGGGCGTCATCAAACAGGTGCAGGTCAGCATGCGCTTGCAAGCGCTGCAACAAATAGGAATCGTCGTTCAGGCCACGCAAGCCGAAGAAGGGCTTGTTCAGTACGTCGGCGCGATAACGCGCCTCAGCCCCCAGTTGCAGCCAGGCCGACTCGGACAAACGATGGTAGCGCAGCCCATCGAACGGGTCGCCGGCCTTGGCGGGGTCATCCAGAAAACGGTAGTCCTCGACCCAGCGCGGGGCGCCAGGCCTGCCTGGCCGGCTGTCTTCAAGCGGACTGGCCGCTTGCACGCACTGGCACAGCGAAAGCAGCACAACGGGCACCAACGCCCGGTTCAACGGCCTCGTCATCAGAATTTCCCTTTACTTGTTTTTATAAAATTGGATAACTCTGTTAACGATTATTTTTGTTAATCATCTTGCCGTCAATAGCCAATCGACTGCCCGCAAGAGGCAGGCGGCATTGAGCGTTCGCTGATCGAACGCTTATGCACGCAGGTGCTGCGATATGGCGCCATTGATGGCTACTATTGGCCTTGCGCGCTGTCTGCTACGCGGTCATACGCGTCTAAACACTCATTAAAACAACAAGAGCACCTACATGAACTGCCTCAAACCCCTTGCTGCCCTCGGCCTGCTGATGCTTGGCGCAAGCCAAAGCCTGGCTGCGCCAACCGTTAAGCAACCAAACATTCTGCTTATTGTTGCCGATGACCTCGGCTTTTCCGACTTGTCTGCGCTTGGAAGCGAAATCCAGACCCCGCATCTGGACCAGCTACTGGCTGACGGCCGCCTGATGCTGGACTTTCATGCCGCGCCCAGTTGCTCCCCCACCCGCGCAATGCTGATGTCGGGCAACGACCCGCACATTGCCGGGCTGGGCATGATGGCCGAAGCACGCAAACGGCTGCCCCCAGGTTCCGAAGTGCGCGCAGGCTACGAAGGCGTGCTCGGGGCCAACGTCGCCACCTTGGCCGAACTGCTGCACGATGCCGGGTACCGCACCTACATATCTGGCAAATGGCACCTGGGCATGCAGCCCGCTCAGCAGCCGCAAAATCGTGGTTTCGACCAGGCCTACGTGCTGCTGGAAGGGGGCGCTGCGCACTTCAAGCAAGCCAACATGGACTTGCAGTCGAACTACAGCGCAACGTTCCAGCACAACGGCAAACCCATCGAACTGCCCGACGACTTCTACTCAAGCACCTGGTTCACTGACCGCCTGATTTCCGCCATCGACGAAGGCAAGGCCAGCCAAAAACCCTTCTTCGCCTTCGCCGCCTACACCGCGCCACACTGGCCCTTGCAGGCGCCAGACAAATACCTGGCGCAGTACCGCGGCCGCTACGATCAGGGTTACGAGGCCATTGCCCACGAACGCCTGGAGCGCCAGCGCAAAGCCGGGCTGGTGCCGGCGGACTTCCCGCGCCAAGCGCAACTGGAGGGCGTGCCGAGCTGGGCATCACTGACCGTTGAGCAGCAACGCCAGTCAGCGCGCACCATGGAGGTGTACGCGGCCATGGTCGCCGCACTGGATGCCGAAGTCGGTCGGCTGGTAGATCACCTGCGCAAGGCCGGCGAGCTGGATAACACGCTGATCCTGTTCATGTCCGACAACGGGCCGGAAAACGCGACCCGCGTCGACCCGAACTGGATCAAGCAGCATTTTGACAACAACCTGGACAACTACGGCAAACCTGCCTCGTTCCTGATGATCGGCCCGGCCTGGGCCCAGGTCAGCGCCCTGCCCAGCCGTCGCTACAAGATGACGACCTACCAAGGCGGCATCCGCGTGCCCGCCTTTGTCTATTACCCGGCAACGATCAAGCCTGGGCGCAGCGAAGAACTGGCCAGCGTCAGAGACATCATGCCCACCCTGCTGCAACTGGCGGGTGCCCCCATGCCCGGCATCAAATACCGGGAACGCGATATCGTGCCGCCGCAAGGCACCTCGGCGTTGGCCTACCTGCAGGGCCAGGACACGCGAATTCATGCCGAGGACGAAGCCCTGGGCTGGGAAATCAACGGCAGCGCCTCGTTGCGCAAAGGCCCGATGAAACTGCTGTGGGATGCCACCGATGGCAAGCCGGCCTGGCACCTGTACGACCTGGGCAAAGACCCCGGTGAGCACCACGACATCGCTGCCGATCACCCCGAGCAGGTCGCCAGCATGCTGCGCGACTGGAAAGCGTATGCGCAGCGCAGCAATATCGCTATCGACGCCGATGGCCACCCCGCAAGCCCCGCCAAACCGGCCACCCCGACCGTGGCCAGCAAGCCATGATTGCCCGAGTAGCCGGCTGCGCACTGGTCGCCGCCGGCCTGCTCGCCGTGGGCTACAGCGCCTGGCCAGAAGCCCCGGCGCCGGTGCTGCTGTGCAACGGCTACAGTGGCCTGCCCGCAGCACGCCAGGGCGCCTGGCGTGACGGCCTGGTGCGCGTGCCAGGCGGCACGTTCAGCTTTGGCTCGGACCGCTTCTACGACGAAGAAGGCCCGCCCCATACGGCTAGCGTGGCGGATTTCTGGATCGATGTGCATCCGGTCACCAACGCCCAGTTTGAACGCTTCGTAGCCGCTACCGGTTACCTCACCCATGCCGAGCGGGGCATCAGCTTCAAGGACGACCCCACCCTGCCCGAGCACCTGCGGGTGCCTGGCGCGATGGTATTCCAGCAAGGGCCGGACGTGCTCAGCCCTGGCTGGCAATTCATCCCTGGGGCGAGCTGGCGTCACCCGCAAGGCCCGGGCAGCAGCTTGGCGGGGCTGGAAAACCACCCGGTGGTGCAGGTGGCGCTTGAAGATGCCCAGGCGTATGCCCACTGGGCCGGGCGCACGCTTCCCACCGAGGCCCAGCTGGAATACGCCATGCGCGGAGGCTTGCAGGATGCCGACTTCAGCTGGGGCAAAACGGAACTGCCCAAAGGCCGGATCATGGCCAATACCTGGCAGGGCCAGTTTCCATATCACAACGCGGCAGCCGACGGCTTCACCGGTACTTCACCGGTGGGCTGCTTTCCGGCTAACCGCTTTGGCCTGTTCGATGCCGGGGGCAATGTGTGGGAACTGACCCGAACGGGCTATCGTCCTGGCCACGACCCACAGCGTGACGCCGCCCTCGACCCGCCAGGCCCCACCCTGGACCAAAGCTTCGACCCCGCCGAACCTGGGGTGAAAGTGGCCGTGATCAAGGGCGGTTCGCACCTGTGCTCGGCAGACCGGTGCATGCGCTACCGGCCCTCGGCGCGGCAACCGCAGCCGGTGTTCATGGCGACCTCGCACGTGGGGTTCAGAACGGTTGGTGAATAAACGGCAAAGGTGCTGCGGCCGCGTCGATGGCCGCCACCTGCCGGTCGAAATCGGGCAACAGGTAGTCGAAGAAGTAACGGGCACTTTCCTGCTTTTCCAGGCGCTGCGGCGCGTCGACAGGCAGCGCCTGGATGCAGCGGCACGTGCGGGCCCAGGCATAGGCCTGCAAGGCTGTACCGCAAAGTTGCAGAAAGTCGCCCGCGGCCCGGTACGGGTACTCGGGGTCGTCTGCTGCGCTGAGCTGCACCTTGGCAAGCACCATCTCCAGCGTCTCGCAAACCCTGCGCAACGCATCGCCCTCCTCGCCCGCACCCGTTTCCTGCCGCAGCTCGACCAGCAGCAGCGCAAAGCCTTCGCCCCCATCCCCCAGCACCTTTCGCAGCAGCAAGTCGTTGGCCTGCACTTCATTGGTGCCTTCGTAGATCATCGCAATGCGGCTGTCGCGCAGCGTTTGCTCGATGGCGAACTCGCAGGTGTAGCCATAGCCGCCGAACACCTGCAGCGCCTTGCTGGCCAGGTTGAAACCGAGGTCGGTGAACACGGCCTTGATGATGGGCGTCAACAGCGCTGCCAGCTTCGAGGCCTTCGCCCGTTGTGCGAGGTCAGCTGATGCATCGGCAATATCCAGCCAGTGCGCTGCCCAGTAGCCCAGGGCCCGCATGCCTTCGGTGCGCACACGCAGCTCCAGCAAGATGCGGCGCATGGCAGGGTGCAGGTGAATGGGGTCGGCAGCTCCCTTGGCCTGCCCCGGTGCATTCATCTGCCGGCGCTCCCAGGCGTACGCGCTGGCGTACTGCCAAGCCGCCTGGGCATGCGCCAGCCCCTGCAGGCCGACATGCAGCCTGGCCGAGTTCATCATCACGAACATGGCGGCCAGGCCACCGTGCGCCTGCCCCACCAGCCAGCCGCTGGCCCCTTCGAAACGCAGCGCGCAGGTGGCGCTGCCGCGAATGCCCAGCTTGTGCTCAAGGCCATCGCAGTACACGGCATTGCGCTGGCCATCGTCCAGCCATTTCGGCACCAGCAGCAGCGACAAACCACGGCTGCCCGCTGGCGCATCCGTTAGCCGCGCCAGCACCAGATGCACGATGTCGTGTGTCAGGTCGTGGTCGCCGCCAGAAATGAACAACTTGTTGCCGGTGACGGCGTAGCGGCCGTCGCCCATGGGTTCAGCGCGACAACGTAGCAAGCCGAGGTCACTGCCGGCCTGAGGCTCGGTCAGGCACATGGTCGGCAAGGTCTCGCCGCTGACGATGCCCGGCAGATAGCGCGCCTGCAGTTCGTCAGACGCATGGGTTTTCAGGCACAGGTAGGCGCCATGGGCGATGCCGGTGTACATGGCCCAGGCGTGATTGCTGGCGAACAGCATCTCCTGCAAGGCAGCATCCAGCACCTGGGGCAGCCCTTGCCCGCCGAGTTCCGGGGCACAGGCCAGCGCCGGCCAACCACCCTCGACATAGGCTCGATAGGCCGCCGCAAAACCCTCCGGCGTGCGTACATCACCGTCGTCCAGGCGGCAGCCTTGGCGATCGCCCGGTGCATTCAGCGGGGCCAGCACCTGTTCACTGAAGCGGGCGGCCTCTTCCAGCACCTGAGTGGCCAGGTCGAGATCGATATCTGCATAGGGAGGCATTGCCTGCCAGCCCTGCTCGGCCCGCAGCCAGTGTTGCAGCACGAATTGCATGTCCGCCAATGGCGCCTTCCAGGGCATGGGCTACCTCGCGTTCAAGCCGTGAATTGGGGGTTTTCGATCAGCAGCGCCATGCCTTGGCCGCCACCGATGCAGGCGGCTGCGATCCCGTAGCGCAGGCCGTCCCGGCGCAGTTGCCGAGCCAGGGTGTGCACCAGCCGCAGGCCGGTGGCGGCCAAAGGGTGGCCCAGGGCGATGGCACCACCATGAACGTTGAGCTTTTCCACATCGAGCTGCAGCGCCCGGGCCACGGCCAGCACCTGGGCAGCCTGGGCCTCGTTGATTTCGAAACGGCCGATCTGCGCCAGGCGCAGGCCGCTGCGTTCCAGCAGCAGCGCGATGGCTGGGGCAGGCCCGATGCCCATGGTGTGCGGCGACACACCAACCGCCGTGGCCATCAGCAAGCGCGCCAACGGCAGCCGGGTACAGGCTGAGTAGCGCGCCACCACAGCTGCGGCAGCGCCATCGACTACTGCACAACTGTTGCCCGCCGTTTGTACGCCGTCACGGTGCACCGCACGCAGCCGGGCCAACGCTGCAGCATCCGTCGTGCGTGGGTGGCTGTCCCGGCTGATTTCGCTTACCCCACGGGGCAGCTCGATCCCGCGTGGCAAGCAGCCTTCAATATCGAATGCCTCAGCCGTGACACCGACGATCTCCTCATCGAACCAGCCCTGCTGCTGGGCGCGCAAGGCGCGCTGGTGGCTGCGCAAGGCCCAGGCATCCACGCATTCACGGTGCAAGCCGTACTCACGCGCCAGGTTGTCAGCAGTACCGATCATATCCACCCCGGCAGCGGGGTCGTACAGCGCTTCCCAGAGGAAGTCCTTGAAGCCGACCGGCGCACCCAGCCGAAAACCGTTTCGATGTTCGTAGGCCGCAACCGGGTTGCGCGACATCGACTCGGCGCCCACGCACAGCACCTGCTGGGCGCCACTGCGCAGCTGCTCGCCGGCCTGGCGCAACAGTTCAAGGCCGGTGCCGCAGATACGTTGCACCGCCAGCGCCGGGACGGCCTGAGGCACGCCGCAGTACAAGCCCACATGGCGCGGCAGGAAGTAGGCATCGAAACTGGCCTGGGCCATGCTGCCGGCGAGCACGCTGTCCACCGCCTGCGGGGCAATACCTGCCCGAGCCAGCACCGCACGCCCGGCCTTGATCCCCAGGTCGATGGGCGACACAGCGGACAGTGCGCCGCCCAGGTCTACCCAGGGGGTACGCACCATGCCCACAATGGCTGCGTCATCGAACGCTGTACACAGGCCGGCACTGCTCATGACCGACCCTGTGCGTGCAGCTGGGTCGGGCCTTCACCGCGGTACAACGCATCTACCTGCACGGCCCGCCGCTGCAGCACCGCACGCTGGTTGATCGAACCCTTGTCGGTGATTTCGCCCGCGTCGATCGACGGCGGCTCTTCGAGCAGCGCCAGCCACTCGATGCGGCTGGCGTTGCCCTGGGCGTCACGGTTCAGGCGCGCCAGCCACGCGGCAAACCAGTGGCGTACCGTTTCGCAGCCCAGCACCTCGGCATCACTGGCATCGGCCGCCAGGCCAGCAAGTGCCCGGCACTCGGGCAAACGCGGGAACACCAGCAACCCCAGGCACTCGCGGTCCGGCGCGGTTACCACGATGTCCTGCACATAGGGCGAGCCTTCCAGTACCGCTCGGTTACGCAGCGGGCCGACACTGACGAATACCCCGGACGATAACTTGAAGTCCTCGGCGATACGGCCATCGAACATCAGCCCCTGCTCGGGCTGCTGCAGGTCGGCCAGTTTCAGCGCATCGCCAGAGCAGTAGAAGCCCTCCTCGTCAAAGGCTTCGGCGGTTTGCTGCGGCGAACGCCAGTACCCCGGCATGATGTGCGGGCCACGGAAGCGCGCCTCCAGCTTGTCGGCCTGGGGTACCAGCTTCACTTCGCAACCCGGCGCCGGCAGCCCCACATAACCGGCCATCGATAACGGCCCGGTGGTGAAGGTGCAGGACGGCGCCGCTTCGGTCATGCCCAGGCCAGCCATCATGCGGATGCGCTCGCCACAGTGCTGCTCGGCGATGCGGTCCAGGCGGTCCCATACGCTTTGCGACAGGCCCGCGGCGGCGAAGAAGAACAGCTTGATGCGGGCGAAGAACACGTCACGCAACTGGGCGTCCTGTTCCAGTGCCTTGGCCAGCTCTTCCCAGCCCTTGGGTACGGTCAGGTAGGCTGTTGGCGAGATTTCGCGCAGGTTGCGCAAGGTTTCGCCGAAGCCTTGCGGGGTGGGTTTGCCCGCGTCCAGGTAAAAACTGCCACCGTTGTACAGTACGATGCCAAGGTTGTGGCTGCCGCCAAAGGTGTGGTTCCAGGGTAGCCAGTCCACCAGCACCGGCGGCTCTTCAGCAAACACCGGAAAGGTCTGCAGCAACATCTGCTGATTGGCGCAGAGCATGCGCTGGGTGGTGATCACTGCCTTGGGCAGTTTGGTGGAGCCCGACGTGAAGAGGAACTTGGCGATGGTGTCGGGCCCGGTGGCGGCAAACGCTGCATCGCCAGCAGCGGTGTCGCACGGTTGCAGCAGGCTGTCGAAGCTCAAGTGCCCACGCCCCGGCGCTTCGCCGCGCATGCTGACCACGGGTACCGACGCATCAAGCACGGCATCGAAGGCGCGCAAAAACGGCTGAGTATCGGTGGTGAAAACCAGACCGGGGGTCAACACCTGGCACACATGCCGCAGCTTGGCAAAGTCCTGCGACAGCAGCGCATAGGCCGGCGACACCGGGCAATACGGGATGCCGGCATACATGGCGCCCAGCGCAATCTGCAGATGCTCGATGTCATTGCCGGAAAACAGCGCCAACGGCCGCTCGGCGCTCAGGCCAAAGCCCAGCAGGTGGGTGGCGATGGTGCGCACCTGGCTGAGCATTTGCGCATAGGTGATCTCGCGCCAGGCGCCGTCAGGCTCACGCGCGGCAATAAAAACTGTATCGGGGCGCATCTGCGCCCAGTGCAGCAGCCGGTCGAGCAAGCGCGCAGGCAGCGGCGCCAGCGGCTCGACCGGCTGCATGCGCAGGATGCCGTCGGCTTCACTGACCTGCACCTGAGGGTGCCCGATGGACACCTGCCGGTAGGGCGTGCATTGGCCAGGGTCGGACGACCGTAAGCGGGCTTCGGTATTCACGCAGGTTGCTCCTTGTTCTTGTTGTACATCCTGCCGCCGCCCGGCGCTGCCGGTGGCGGCCAATCGCGTGTTGCTCAGATGGGATAATGCCGCGGGCCATGCTGCAGGGTGACCCAGCGCAGCTGGGTGAACTGGTCGATGGCCGTGCGGCTGCCGAAACTGCCGTAGCCACTCGACTTGACCCCGCCAAACGGCATCTGCGCCTCGTCGTGCACGGTCGGGCCATTGATGTGGCAAATGCCCGACTCCACCCGCTGGGCCAAGGCCAGCGCACGGCTGGTGTCGCGGCTGAAGATGGCTGACGACAGGCCGAACTCGGAGTCGTTGGCCAGCTTCAGCAGGGCCTCGTCACCCTCACCGCGCAACACCACCGCCACCGGCCCGAAGGACTCCTCGCGGTACAGGCGCATGCTGTTGTCGACGTGATCGAGCAGGGTCGGCTGCAGGATGCTGCCCTGCAGCTGGCCGCCGCATACCAAGCGTGCGCCCTTGGCCACGGCATCGTCGATCAAGGCCTTGATGCGCTCACCAGCCGCACCGCTGACCAGTGAGCCGAGCACTGACGTACTGGCCTGCGGGTCGCCGGCGCGCAGCCCGGTCACCTTCGCCGCCAGCTTCTCGACGAAGGCATCGGCGATGCGACTGTCCACCACCAGCCGCTCCGTGGACATGCAGATCTGCCCTTGGTTGAAGTAGGCACCAAACGCCGCGGCTTCGACTGTGGCGTCCAGGTCGGCGTCGTCCAGTACCAGCAACGGGGCTTTGCCGCCCAGCTCCAGCAAGGCTGGCTTGAGGTGCCGAGCGGCCAGCTCACCGACAATGCGCCCGACGTGGGTAGAACCGGTGAAGTTCACGCGGCGCACGGCCGGGTTGGCGATCAGCCGTTCGACGATGGCCGGGGCGTCTTGCGGGGCATTGCTGATCACGTTGACAACGCCGTCACCCAGGCCTGCATCGTGCAACACCTGGCCGATCAGCCGATGCACTGCCGGGCTCAGCTCCGATGCCTTGAGCACCACCGTGTTGCCGCACGCCAGCGGCATGGCGATGGCCCGGGTGGCAAGGATGACCGGCGCGTTCCAGGGCGCGATGCCCAGCACCACGCCACAGGGTGCGCGCAAGGCCATGGCGAAACTGCCGGGTACATCCGATGGGATGACTTCGCCGGTTATCTGCGTGGTCATGGCTGCAGCTTCGCGCAGCATGTTGGCGGCCAGTTTCACGTTGAAGCCATACCAGTTGGCCATGGCCCCGGTTTCACCCGCCAGCGCGATGAACTCGTTTGCCCGCGCCTGGAGCAAGTCTGCACCGGCCAACAACCGGCTGCGGCGCTCGCCGGGCGCCAAGGCGGCCCAGGCCGGGAACGCAGCACTGGCAGCGGCTACCGCCGCATCAGCATCGGCCAGCGTGGCGGCGGCGGCTTGCGACACCCCTTCGCCGGTGACCGGATTGCAGCGTTCGAAAGTACGTCCGTCACTGGCGGGGCACGCCCGCCCGCCGATCAGCAAAGGCACCTGCAACATGCTTATTCCTCTTTTTGTACTTGTCGGGAATATCTGCAGGCTGTGACCGGTAATGGCCCAGCCCGCTTGAACTCAGCGCTTGTAGGCCTGCAGGCCTGGCTTGATGCTCTTGTCGTCCAGGAACTGCTTCATGCCCTGCTCGCGCCCGCCTTCGGTGTCCAGCAGGCGGGACTGGTCAAGCTTGGCGTACAGGTAGTCTTCGTTCTGCTCCCAGGTCAGTTCGCGGCAGCGCTTGAAGCCGTGCTTGGCCGCACGCAGCACCACCGGGTTCTTTTCCAGCAGGTTGAGCGCCAGTTCGCGGGTGACGTCGCGCAATTGCGCCAGCGGCACGCTTTCGTTAACCAGCCCCATCTCGGCGGCTTTAGGCCCGCCGAACGTCTTGCCGGTCATGATGTAGTACAGCGACTGGCGGTGGCCAACGGTATCGGCCATGGCTTTGCTGACCAGGTTGCCCGGCGGGATGCCCCAGTTGATTTCCGACAGGCCAAAGGTGGCCTCGTCGGCACAGATGGCCAGGTCGCAGGCCACCAGCGGGCTGAAGCCGCCGCCAAAGCACCAGCCGTTGACCATGGCGATAGTCGGCTTGGCGTACATGCGCAACAGCTTCCATTGCCATTGCGAGGCTTCGCGGCGGATTTTTTCCTGGAGGATTTCCGGGCCGGCGTCCACTTCACGGAAGTATTCCTTCAGGTCCATGCCTGCGGTCCACGACTCACCTGCCCCAGTCAGCACCAGCACCCCGGCGTCGCTGTCCTGCTCCAGGGTTTCCAGCACGTCGACCATTTCCCGGTTCAGCGTGGGGCTCATGGCATTGCGCTTTTCCGGGCGGTTGAGGGTGACCCAGGCAATGCCCGACTCCAGTTCGACCTTCACGGTAGCCCAGCGGCCTTCGTATTTGCTCATGGTTCTGCACTCTTGTTGTTCGAGGTGGTGAACACCAAGCTAAGCGAGCTAATTAGTTATGTCAATTAACTATTATGAAAATTATCTTTCCTGCACTGCCTGTTGGACGGTGATTTCCCAGACACTCCTCTAGCCGGATTACGCCAAGGCAGGCAGACTGGGTAACTTTCTTATCCATGAGCCAGGAGCCTGTACCCCCATGGCAAGGTCTGCCCGCACTACCGAAACCGCTTCCATGCCCGCTGCAGCTGCGGATGGAGTGCTTGAAGACTTGATCGGTTACGCCCTGCGCCGCGCCCAATTGAAGCTGTTTCAGAACCTTATTGGCCGGCTCTCGGCACACGACCTGCGCCCGGCGCAGTTCTCGGCGCTGGCGGTGATCGAGCAGAACCCTGGGTTGATGCAGGCGGACCTGGCGCGGTCGCTGGCGATCGAGCCACCGCAGGTGGTGCCCCTGCTGAACAAGCTGGAGGAACGAGCCCTGGCCGTGCGCGTGCGGTGCAAGCCCGACAAGCGCTCTTATGGGATTTTTCTGAGCAAAGCGGGTGAAGCGCTGTTGAAGGAACTGAAGCAAATTGCCCATGACAGCGACCGCGAGGCGACCTCGGCGCTGGATGATGAGGAACGCGGGCAGTTGTTGCGGTTGCTGACGAAGATCTACCAGGCGTAAGGAGAACACCCGCCCAGGCATCACAAAAAATGCATTTTTTCGATTTTACAAATTTGATTTAATCATTTTTGAGAATATTAGCTTAGGTTGAAAAAGTATTTCAAAAGCGTTTTTCATAGAGATATGTTCTCACCAGACCGACCCCTGACTGGCGGAGGCAAAGGAACCTAATACCTCCTTCAGCCTCAGGTCACCTCACCCGGCTCCGGTATCCAGGTATCCGAAATCCCATTCGATGCTGGTTATCTGGAAGCTGCAGCATGAAGCCCTTGCCCTACCCTGTTCGCCATCACCTGTCCGCCGCCGTTGCGTTCGCCCTGTTCACGCCCACAGCCTTCGCCGAGCCTGTCGAAAAGCCTGGCGACAAGCTGCCAACCGTCACCGTCACGGCGGAGCACCGGGAAGAAAACCTGCAGAAAACCCCGCTGGCGATCAGCGCCTTCGACGAGCGCACCCTGCAGGACGCGCAGATCAACAACATCCGCGACCTGTCTGGCCGGGTGCCCAACCTGACGCTTAACCGCCAATCCATTTCCTACAGCGCACAAACCTACGGCATACGCGGCATTGGCGAGACCGACCCGATCCAGGAAGCGGCTGTTGCGGTCTACGCCGACGATCTGTACATCCCGCGGGCGATTTCTTCGATGCTGGACTTCAACGACGTGGAGCGCGTTGAGGTGCTGCGCGGCCCACAAGGCACCCTGTACGGGCGCAACAGTGCAGCCGGCGCGATACGGGTAATCACCCGCGACCCGACCCAGCAGGCCCGCGCCTTCGTCGAGCTGGGTGCCGGCAACTTCAATGCACAGAACGGGCGCCTGCTGGTCAGCGGGCCATTGGTGGACAACACCCTGTTCGGCAGCTTTTCAGCGATCCGCCTGACCCGCGACGGCACCGTGTACAACCGCACCCGTGACAAGGATGTCAACAACATCGACATCCAGTCCTACCGCGGCAAGCTGCGCCTGGCCCCGCAGGATTCGCCCTGGGACGTGCAACTGACCCTGGCCGGCACCTTCGACCGTGGCGATACCACCAGCTATACGCCCTTCAACCCGGCCAACGGCCATTTCGACAAATTCAAGACCTACAGCAGCCTCGACCCCAAGAACCAGCTGGATCAGGGCAGCGCGGTGCTGCGCGCGATCTACAGCATCGATGACCACCTGAATTTCAAGTCGGTCACGGCCTGGTCGGAATTCGACCAGCCGGTGGACTACGACAACTCCGGCCAGGCCAACAGCGGCACCGCGTCACCGATCCAGAACAACCTGATCACCTACAAGCAGCGCTACGCCACCCAGGAATTCCAGCTCAACGGCGAATACGACAGGTTCAGCTACACCCTCGGCGTGTACCTGTACAAGGAGCGCTTCCGCGCCGAGCGCGACAGCCTGACCTTTTCGGTGGCGCAGAACCGGGTCAACGCCAGCGGCCAATACAGCACCACCGATACCGAAAGCTACGCGTTGTACGGGCAGAGCAATTACAAGCTCACCCCACGCCTGTCGCTGACCACCGGCCTGCGCTTTACCCACGAGCACAAGCACTTCGATTACACCAACTACGCCATCACCACCGACAGAGCAATTACTGGCACCAACTTCGCTGCCGAAACCAGCGACTCCTGGGCATCACTCAGCCCCAAGATCGGCCTGGAGTACGCCTGGAGCGACAACCTGGTGCAGTACGGCTATGTGGCCCGGGGCTTCAAGGCCGGCGGCTTCGACAACCGCGCGCCAACCCGCGCCGCTGCCGAGCAGGGCTTTGAGCCGGAAAACGTCACCACCTATGAGGTGGGCTTCAAGGGCGACTTTGCCGATGGCCGCCTGCGCAGCAACATCGCCTTCTTCTATAACGACTACGACGACCTGCAGACCAATGCCTGGGACCCAGCCATCAGCGCCAACCTGCGCACCAACGTAGGCAGTGCCCACACCTACGGCGTGGAACTGGAAAACACCGTGCTGCTGGCGCGCGACCTGCGCCTGACCGCCAACCTGGGCTACCTGAAAAGCCAGTACGACGACTTCCAGAACGCCAGTGGCCCAGGCGTGAGTGCCGACGGCAAGGAAATGATCTTTGCACCGCAATGGAACGCCAGCCTTGGCCTGAACTGGACGCTGCCCGTCAACCTGCCGGGTGAGCTGGTGGCCAACACTGACTACCAGTACCAGACCCGCTCCTACGCCAACCCGCTGAACGCCGACATCTACGAAGTACCTGCCCAGGGCTTCTGGAATGCCAGCACCAGCTATGCCAGCGCGGACGGCCACTGGACCACCACCTTGTCGGTCAAGAACCTGCTCGACCGCGCCTACCCGCAAAGCATCGCCTACTCGGCCGCCAGCCGCACCGCCTACTACTCGGTCAACGACCCACGCACCGTGCTGCTGAGTGTGCGCTACGAGCTGTAGCGCCGCGCTGAACGGACTCACTTTCCACTTGCAAGGAGAACACACCATGGGCTTGACCCGTAGAGACCTTATTGCCCACCTGATGGCCGCTGGCAGCTACGGCGCCGCGCTTGGCAGCCTGTCCGCGCTGGGCCTGTTGCCCGCAGCAGCCACGGCCAGCACCTTCCAGCCGCTGGGCCTGCCGACCACGTCCGGCAACGGCAAGCGCGTGCTGGTGGTGGGGGCTGGCATCAGCGGCCTGGTGGCAGCCTATGAACTTGGCAAAGCCGGTTTTGACGTGCGTGTGCTGGAAGCCCGCGAGCGAATCGGCGGCCGCGCCTGGACGCTGCGCAACGGTGACGAGGTCCTGCACAATGACGGAAGCCGCCAGCAGGTGCGGTTCGACAACGGCCACTATTTCAATGCAGGGCCCGCACGCCTGCCCAGCCATCACCTGACCATCCTCGGCTACTGCCGCGAGCTGGGCGTGCCGCTGGAAGTGCTGGTCAACAGCAGCCGCAACGCCCTCGCCCAACCGGACCTTGCGCAGCCACCGTTACTGCTGCGCCAGGCGGTGAATGACACCCGTGGACACCTCAGCGAACTGCTGTCGCGCAGCATCAGCGGCAAAGCGCTGGACAAGGAGCTGGACACGGGCGATCAGAAGGCCTTGCTGGATTTTCTCAAGGTATACGGTGACCTCGACGAGCAGCGTCATTACAAGGGCTCGGTTCGCGCCGGCTACACCCGCTTCGCCGGGGCGGGCGACCAGACACCGATCCAGCGCCAGCCAGTGGCACTCAAGCAGCTGCTCAACCCTAACCTGATGCTGCCGCTGGTGTTCGACGAGATCCCGGAGTTTTCCGCCACCATGTTCCAGCCGGTCGGCGGCATGGACCAGATTGCCAAGGCCCTGTACGCCAAGGTGCAGGACAAGGTGCAACTGCATGCCCAAGTGCAGGCGATCCGCACCGGAGACAACGGTAGCCAGGTTACTTGGCGTGACCGGCGCAGCGGCAAGTCCCAAGTGGAAACCGCCGACTACGCCATCGTCACCATCCCCCTGCCACTGCTGGCCCGGGTTGACCACAACTTTGGCAAAACCACCCAGGCGGCCATCGCCCAGGCCAAGCCGGACCTGGCCAACAAGGTGGCCTGGCAGGCACCCCGGTTTTGGGAAAGCGAGTTCCAGATCTATGGCGGGCTCTCCTATATCAACCACGAAGCGCGGCTGCTGTGGTACCCCAGCGATCACCTGAACAGTGCCCAGGGCATCCTGGTGGGCACCTACAACACCGGCGAAGTGGCGCGCACATTTGCCACGCGCTCGACAGAGCAGCAACTGGCAGCGTCGCGCCAGGCCGTGGAGTCGCTGCACCCGGGCCACGCCGGCAAGTTGCAGCGTGGGGTGGCGGTCAACTGGTCCAAGGTACCGTTCAGCGAAAGCCCGTGGATTGTCCATGACGTGCTTGCCGAGCCCGGTTATTCGCACCTCAACCAGCCCCAAGGCCGCACCTGGCTGGCCAGCGATGCACTGGCCCATGGCGGGGTGGGTATCTGGCAGAACAGTGCTGCGGACTCGGCCCGCCATGTGGTCGGGCAGATCGCCCGGCACGCCCTGCAACAGCAACGCGGCGTCGCCGCCTGAACAAGGAAGCCCTTTGATGAACACAACTGCCCTGCTGCTTGGAGCCTTCATGTCACTGTCCGCACTGACCGCCCAGGCCGACACCATCAAGCGTGTCGACCCGCCAGGCTCGAAGTTCCCCATTTCGCAACTGGTCACCGTACCCGCCGGCACCTCGCTGACCTTCGTCAGCGGCACCTTGCCCGACGTTGCCGACCCCAAGGCACCACCACAGACCATTGCCGCCTATGGCAACACCGAAACCCAGACCCGCTCAGTGCTGAACAAGATCCAGGCTGCGCTGCAAAGCCAGGGTCTGGGCCTGGGTGACGTAGTACAGCTGAGGGTGTTTCTGGTAGGCGACCCGGCCACTGAGGGCAAGCTGGATTTTGCCGGGCTGCAAGCCGCCTACACCGAGTTTTTCGCCACTGCCGAGCAACCGAGAAAGCCAACCCGCACCGCCTTGCAAGTGGTGGCCCTGCCCCTGCCGGGCGCCCTGGTCGAAATCGAAGCGGTCGCTGCAAAAGCGCCCTGAAACGCCGCTAACCCACCCCTATTGCTTGCCTGCCGGGACCACCCGGCGGGCGGCCCCTGTGCACCCGCTGTTCAACAGCGCTCATGGAGAGCGAACATGCTTCACGCCCTGAAACTGCCCAGCCCGCGCCTGCAACCCGCACTGCTGACCATGGCCCTTGGCACCACCGGCCTGGCCACGCCTGCTGCATTTGCCGAAACCACTGCCCAGGCCAACGACCCGGCACAGCTGGGCACCGTGATCGTCACAGGTAACCGCGGCTCGGAAAAACGTACGGTCACCACAAGCCCGGTGCCGATCGATGTGATCAGCGCCAAGCAGCTGCAGCAAACCGGTAAACCCGGCCTGATGGAAGCCCTCAGTGCCAGCGTGCCGTCTTTCACCCTGCCGGAGAAAACCGGCTGGGACGCCAGCGGCATGGCCCGTGCGCCCAGCTTGCGCGGGTTAAATGCGGCCCAGGTGCTGGTGCTGGTGAACGGCAAACGCCGCCATACCAGCGCCACCCTGAACATCAGCGGCATCCATGCGGGCGCAGCGCCCACCGACCTCGACCTGATCCCCATCAGCCTCATCGACCACGTCGAGGTGCTGCGCGATGGCGCAGCCGCCCAGTACGGCTCCGACGCCATCGCCGGGGTGATCAACGTGATCCTCAAGGCCGACGCTTCCGGCACCTCGGTGACCAACGCAGGCCAGGGTTACGACGGCAAAAAGCAGACCGTGCAGCAAGGCTTGAACAAGGGCTTCGAGATCGGCGACAGCGGCATCGTGCAGCTGGCCCTGGATGCGCGCAGCCAGAACGACGACAACAAGGCCAGTGCTAACGGCTACAGCTATGCCGAAGCCTTCGACAAGGCTGGCAAGTCAACCTACGGCGGCTACGGCACACCGAAGATCAACCTGCTGACCTTGGGCTACAACGCCGAGCTGCCGCTAAGCGACGACCTGGCCCTGTATTCGTTCACCACCTATTCACACCGCAAGGCCGAGCAGGGGCAGAACTTCCGCCTGCCGACCATCACCAACACCATCACCACCGGGCCTAACGGTTACCCCAGCGGTTACACACCCACCTGGTACATCGAGGAAGAGGATGTGCAGGGCGCCTTCGGCGCCAAGGGCAATGTCGGGGAATGGGCCTGGGACCTGTCCAGCACCTACGGGCGCAACGAGGCGCTGCAAGGCACCACGCACAACCAGAACGCCTCGCTGGGCGAGGCCACGCCCAACCATTTCGAATCGGGCACCTGGGTCGCCACACAGCTGACCAGCAACCTGGACCTGCAGCGCAGCTTCGACATTGGCCTGGGCAAGCCGCTTGACCTGTCCTGGGGCCTGGAGCACCGCCGTGACACCTACCAGGTGCGCGATGGCGACTGGGCCTCGTGGGCCAACGGCGGCTACTGCCGTGCGCCCGGGGACTGCGCAGCCTCCGGTGCACAGGTCACCAACGGTATCTCACCGGAAGAAGCCACCAGCACCAGCCGCAACAGCGTGGCCAGCTACATCGACGTCGGCTTCAACCCGCTGCCGCAGTGGTACCTGGGCAGCGCGCTGCGCTACGAACACTACAACCGCGGGGTGGGCGCCACCCGCAGCGGCAAACTGACCACCCGCTATGACTTCACCCCCGCGCTGGCCGTGCGCGCCACGGTCAGCAACGGCTTTCGCGCACCGTCGCTGGCCAACAGCCTGTTCAGCGCCCGCTCGACCACCTACGGTGTGGTCAATGGCGTGTACCAATCGATCAACTACGGCGTACTGCCTGTGGACTCGGCGGCAGCCAAGGCATTGGGCGCCACCGCACTCAAGCCCGAGCGCTCGACCAACTACAGCCTGGGCCTGACCTACCAGCCTGCACCGCAGCTGTCGTTCACCGCAGATGCTTACGTGATCAACGTGCGCGACCGCATCACCCTCACCGGTACCCTGCTGGGCGACGAAGTGACCCAGACGCTGCTGGACAACGGTATCGATTCCACCTCTGGCGGGCGCTATTTCACCAACGGCGCCAATACCCGCACCAAGGGCCTGGACCTGGTGGGCAATTTCGACCAGAACCTGGGCAACTGGGGGCAACTGAAATGGACCGCCGCCTTCAACTGGAACCAGACGCAGATCCTGAGCTACAAGGAGAACGTCAATATCCAGGGCACGGACTACAGCCTGATGGACCGCCAGGCGCGCAACTTCCTGACCGAGGTGCAGCCGCACACCAAGTTGATTCTGGGCGCCAACTGGCAGCGCGACCGCTGGACCAGCAACCTAACCCTGACCCGCTATGGTTCATGGCGTGAAGTGAACTCGGCGACTGACCGCAGCCTCGACCGTGAATACAAGGCGCGCTGGATCACCGATATCGACGTGGGGTACCAGCTGAGCAAAGACCTCAACCTGGCGGTGGGAGCACAGAACCTGTTTGATGTTTACCCCGAGCGGCAGAACCCCAGCAGCAAGACCATGACCAAGGGGTATGGGGCCTATTCGCCTTATGGTTTTACCGGGGGTTACTACTTCACCCGGCTGACTTACAACTTCTGATATGCACCGTTGGCAGACTGGGGCTGCTGCGCAGCCCCGAAAACCCAAACTAGAACGCATATTTAAAACAAAAGACCATGCCGGTGGGCTAGATTCATTCGAAAGACGAGGCGCACCCCATGAGCCTGATCCCCGGATTATCTGACAATGCTCGCGTGCTGATATGCGGTGCAAGCCGAGGTATCGGCCTGGCATTGTGTAAGGCGATGCTGGCCCGCGATGATGTAAGCCGCGTCTGCGCTGTGTCGCGGCACGCCCGCACCGCTGAGGGACTGCTTGCACTTGCCCAGGCACATGGCGAACGCTTGGTACTGCTCAATTGCGATGCTCGCGACGAGCTGGCGCTGGCTGCGCTTGCATCCGAGGTGGGCCATGCCTGCCCACACCTTCACCTGGTTATCAGCACACTCGGTATCCTCCACCAGGAGGGCAGCAAAGCCGAGAAATCGCTGGCCCAACTGGACCTCTCCAGCCTGCAGGCCAGCTTCGCCACCAACGCATTCGCACCGATCCTGCTGCTCAAGCATCTGTTGCCGCTGCTGCGCAACCAGCCCGCCACCTTTGCGGCGCTGTCGGCCAGGGTAGGCTCGATCGGTGACAACCGACTGGGCGGCTGGTACAGCTATCGCGCGAGCAAAGCGGCGCTGAACCAGCTGCTGCACACGGCAAGCATCGAACTGAAACGCCTGAACCCGAACGCCACGGTGCTGGCGCTGCATCCGGGCACTACCGATACCGGGCTGTCGCGGCCGTTTCAAGGGAATGTGCCGGAGGGGAAGCTGTTTGAACCGGCGTTTGCGGCACAGTGCGTGATGGAGCAGGTGGGGCGGCTTGGGCCATCGGAGAGTGGCAGTTTTTGGGGGTGGGATGGCGAGCGGATAGCGTGGTGAGTGCGCTCGCGCCGGGTAGCGGTTGCAGCCCGGCCGAGGCAATGCGTTCCATCGCGAGATCAGCTCAGCGAGGGCCACCCCCCTGATGACCGCCGAAGCCACCCCCACCGCCACCATGACCACCACCGTGCCCCCCGCCACCACCTGGCGGCATGAACATCCAGCAACCCGACAGGCTGGATACCAGGACTGCAACCAGGGCTGCACGGAAAAGATGTTTCGACTTCATTGGAACGCTCCACAGGGTTAGATCTGCTGCCTGCCAGTAGCAGTCTGGCAGCGAGCGGATTCTAGAACTGCAGGGTGATGGCACAGGGAAACTTTGCATATCTTTACAGTCGGGTGGAGTGACTGACGCTCTAAAGCGTCCTTGACCCACGCCCTTCCACCGCCGCATGCTCGAACGCTTCCACCCCACGCTCAAGGAACGATTGCATGAAGCTGGAAACACTCGCCCTCCACGCGGGCTTCAGCCCCGACCCGACCACCAAGGCCGTGGCCGTACCGATCTACCAGACCACCTCCTTCGCCTTCGACGACACCCAGCACGGCGCGGACCTGTTCGACCTGAAAGTGGCAGGCAACATCTACTCGCGCATCATGAACCCTACCAACGATGTGCTCGAGCAGCGCATGGCCGCCCTCGAAGGCGGGGTGGGCGCGCTGGCGGTGGCCTCGGGCATGGCGGCCATCACCTACGCCATCCAGACCGTCGCCGAGGCCGGCGACAACATTGTCTCGGTGGCCAAGCTGTACGGCGGCACCTATAACCTGCTGGCCCACACCCTGCCGCGCATGGGCATCCAGACCCGCTTCGCCGCTCATGACGACGTCGCCGCCCTCGAAGCGTTGATCGACGCGCGCACCAAGGCGGTGTTCTGCGAGTCTATCGGCAACCCCGCCGGCAATATCGTCGACATCGCCGCACTGGCCGAGGCCGCCCACCGCCACGGTGTACCACTGATCGTCGACAACACCGTGGCCACCCCGGTGCTGTGCCGACCGTTCGAGCATGGCGCGGACATCGTCGTGCACTCGCTGACCAAGTACATCGGCGGCCACGGTACCAGCATCGGCGGTATCGTCATCGACGCCGGCACGTTCCCCTGGGCCGACAACAAGGAGCGTTTCGCCCTGCTCAACACCCCCGACCCGTCCTACCACGGTGTTACCTACACCGAAGCTTTCGGCCCCGCCGCCTTCATTGGCCGATGCCGTGTGGTGCCGCTGCGCAACACGGGCGCCGCGCTGTCACCGTTCAACGCCTTCCTGATCCTGCAAGGCCTGGAAACTCTGGCCCTGCGCATGGAGCGCCACACTGAAAACGCGCTGAAAGTTGCCCATTACCTGCAAGCCCACGAACAGGTGGCCTGGGTGAAGTACGCCGGGCTGCCCGACCATCCCGAGCATGAACTGGCACAGCGCTACACGGGCGGCAAGCCAGCGTCGATCCTGTCGTTTGGCATCAAGGGCGGCCAGGTTGCCGGGGCGCGCTTCATCGATGCGCTGCAGTTGGTAGTGCGCCTGGTGAACATCGGCGACGCCAAGTCACTGGCTTGCCACCCCGCCTCCACCACTCACCGCCAGCTCAACGACGAGGAGCTGGAAAAAGCCGGCGTGCCGCGCGACATGGTGCGCCTGTCGATTGGCATAGAGCACAGCGACGACATCATCGCCGACCTGGCCCAGGCCCTGGAGGCCAGCCGCGGGTGATGCATCCGCGCCCCACCCAATGCCGACGGCGGGCGCACCTTCATTTAGCCTGGATACACCCGCAATGACCCTGCTCTACCTGAAACTTATCGTCACGCCCCTGCTGATGTGGGCCATCTCCCTCGCCTCGCGGCGCTGGGGCGGTTTGCTGGGGGGCTTGCTATCCGGCCTGCCGATCACCTCGGCACTGGTGATGACTTTCCTGTGCCTGGAACAGGGCAATGCCTTCGCCTTGGGTGCAATAACCGGTGCACTGGGCGGCCTGGCGGCAGTGCAGGCCACCTACACCTTCTATCTGTTGGCCACGCGCAGGCTCGGCGTTGCCTTGGCAGCCCTGCTGGCGTTGCTTTTCTATGGTATGGCCGCCTATGCGTTTACCCACTGGGGCAACCTTAACCTGTCGATTGCCGTGGCACTGGTGCTGATCGGCGTGCTGATACGCGCCAGCGGCCGTGAACCAGAACCAGATACCTTGGCCCGCCCCAGGCACCGGTACTGGGAAATCCCGCTACGCATGGTGTCTGCCACATCCCTGCTGATGATCACCACCAGCCTGGCCAGCTGGCTGGGCCCGGCGACCAGCGGGATGCTCGCGCCGATACCGGTGATTGCCTGGCCGCTGGTGGTGTTCGCCCATGTGCAAGGGGGGCGCCCCGGGATGGTAGCAATGGTGCGGGGCAATGCGATCGGGGCGGTTGGGGTGATCGCATTTTATCTTGTATTGGCGGGGCTGCTCGAAACGTGGGGCGTTGGCGTTACCATCGGGCTGGCCATGGCTTGTGCCGTGCTGCTGACCGTTGGGCTCGCCACTGTGTTGCGGCGGCGTTGATGCGCCATTTGGGGCTGCTGGGCAGCCCATCGCGGCACAAGGCCGCCCCTACAGGGACCGCGTAAATCCTGGGCTGTGCACCCTGTCTGTGGGAGCGGGCTTGCCTCGCGAACACCGGCGCAGCCGGTGCCATACCTGATGGAAAAGCGG
This sequence comes from Pseudomonas sp. NMI542_15, assembly GCF_021283425.1. Taxonomy (NCBI): domain Bacteria; kingdom Pseudomonadati; phylum Pseudomonadota; class Gammaproteobacteria; order Pseudomonadales; family Pseudomonadaceae; genus Pseudomonas; species Pseudomonas sp. NMI542_15. Next base: position 192,637 of record NZ_JAJSRO010000009.1, read on the forward strand.
CCGATGAAGCCAGGCTGGCAGACCCAGGACGCCGCACTGAGTTGGCATCGGCCCTGAAATGCAAACGCCATCAACGCGGTTGAGGATGCTCGGCAGACACCGAGTTATTGGCCTCCACGTCTTTCATTTCCTCTTCAATCGGGCCGTCATCATCTGCGGGTAATGGCACCTCTGCGTCACCTGCACCAGCCTGCTCATCGTTGGTTCTTGCGGTGCCGTTGTCCCGGTCAAGCTGCCCGTCCTGGTCTGAACCGGGATTGCCGGGAGGTGGGTCCCAGTCTACGGGGCGATTCTCGGACCAAGCCTCACCGACGCCTTGCTTAGGCTCGGACTCAGCCTGTTCAAGGCCCGAGCCATGGCCCGCGCCTGCGTCAGGGGTGTTTTGCGGTGGCCCCGGGTACGGCGAGTCGGGGCCATTGTGGTCGATTGCCATGGGCGTTCTCCTGGTTGCAGCGCAGCAAGGGTGCGCCTGTTGTTCAGAGAGCAATCGGCTGGCGAGAGTGCCTTGTGTTCGACCGGTGGTGCAAAAGGCCGGGCTCGCGGCTTTTGCTGGCCAGGTTGCAGGCGTGTTGCACCGGTATCCGTCAAGCCAGGTGGATTTGCGATAAACCCAGTACCTGGGCCTGCGCGAGAACCTGCTGAGGGGTGGCGTCGGCGGGCGGCATGACCAAGCTGTTCTCGCCATCACCAAAGTGCAGCACCATCAGGTGAAGCGCCGCTTCGTGCAGGGCGAGCTTGGGCTGCTTAAGTTCGAAGGTATGAGTGGCCGATTGGCCGTTGATCAGATAGCGAACTGTGTACGCGTGCATGAGAACCTCAAAAGCAGATAAGGGGCTCATTACCTGACCAACCGGGCAGGAATTAATTCATAATGCCTCGATGCTGACGCAGCAGGCGCTTCAGCGCACCGCCGCGTCATACGCCGATCATGGCTGCTGCAGCTTCATCGTCTTGCGGTGCAGTTCGATGAACGGCGCCTCCGCCGGATCGATGCGGTCCATGCCTGCCGCAATGCGGTGCCAGTACGGATACTGCGGTGCAATGCGCGTTACTTGCTCGAGCTGCTCCAGGTCGTCTGCCGTGAGCACCAGCTCCACCGCCTGCAGGTTGTCGTGCAACTGCTCGAAGGTACGCCCTGCGGTGATGACGCTGGTTATCCCAGGCCGGTCTTTGAGCCAGGCCAAGCACACCCGTGCCGGTGAGCACGCGTGGCGCTGGGCGATTTCAATCAGTGCCTCGATGATGTCGTAGGCCCGCTCGCGGTCGTGCACGTAAGGTTCCGGCCAATCATTACCCTGGCGGGTACCCTCTGGGGTCGGCTGCCCGCGCCGCACCTTGCCGGTCAGCAAACCCTCCCCCAGCGGCCCCCACACCAGCGTCGCGAAACCCTGGTCGATGGCCATCGGCAGCAACTCGTACTCTGCCTCGCGGGCCTCAGGGGTGTAATAGATCTGCTGGGACACCGGCTGCTGCCAGCCGTTGAGGCGGGCGCAGCCGAGGGTTTTCATCATTTGCCAGGCGGTGTAGTTGGAGGTGCCGAAGTAACGGATCTTGCCGCTTTGCACCAGGTGGTCCAAGGCCGCCAAGGTTTCCTCGACCGGCGTGACACCGTCCCAGTTGTGGATCTGGTACAGGTCGATATGGTCGGTACCAAGCCGCTTGAGGCTGGCCTCGCAGGCGCGAATCAGGTGATAACGCGACGCCCCGCTGTCGTTGGGGTTGTCGCCCATCGGGCTGCGGGCCTTGGTGGCGAGGATGATGGAATGGCGTCGCTGCCCCAGCGCAGTGCCAACGATTTCTTCTGCCAGGCCGTGGGAGTACAGGTCGGCGGTATCCACCAGGTTAACCCCGGCATCGAAGGCCATGTCGAACATACGCCGCGCCTGGTCGACATCCACGCTACCCGTTTTTTCGAACGCGCCACGCCCGCCGAAGGGGACAGTGCCAACCACCAATTCTGAGACCAACAGGCCGGTGTTACCGAGTGCACGATACTTCATGGACAACCTCTTTTGCGCAAGACATGGAAGTACCGACGGTGCTGGGAGCTGAAACGTTCAATCTGATCAGCCGGCGAAGCTGCATGCACCTGAGTTGTGGGAGCGGGCTTGTCCCGCGAAGCAGGTGACGCCGTGCAGGCACCGGCTTTGCGGTGTTTGCGGGCGCGCCCCCCCCTACACGCCTGCGCCTGACTCGAGAGCCCGTCAGTGGAAAAAATGTCCAATGGTTGATTTAGAGACGTTTCCTACACGGTTTTAAGACGCCCATAAACCTCCGGCAAGCGATTCCTCGTTAGTGTTCAGGGACCATCACGGTCCTTTCAATGCGAGGTCGTTTTTGACAATCAGCCAACGTATCGCCATTGCGGCAGCCGAAGCCGGGCTGCCGCATGACCAGTGCATGTCTTGCGAACGCCAGGGCCTGCCGATCCTGCCGCTGCGCCGCGCCCTGGTACCGGATACCCGACAGGAGTGCATCACGACTGTGGCAGGTAGCCAACATATCTCGGGGAAGATGGGCCTGCGTACTTTGCGCATGGGTTACCTGTATGTACTGCTCGACCAGCAGGTCTGGCATGCCTACGAAGTCAGCGAACAGGGCCATCTGCGCCGCTTCAACCCCTACGAACCGTCAGAGGGCCTGCCCGCATCGCTGCCCGAAAAGTGCGTGAATGAAAACCACGACATTCCTTCATCCTTCCTGAACATCGATACCGACCGGTATGGCACAGCCTGGCTGGCCTTCTCCAGCGATGCCTGGCCGGTCAGCGTGCTGAATGCCTACAAGAAGGGCCAGGCACCTGCACATCGCTTCGAGGGGATTGACCTGACCCAGGCGCGTAACAACCCAGAATTACTGGGCATTGCAATGACGCCGGATAACCTGCAGGTCGACAAGGATGTGTTCGAGTACGCCCAGCATGGGTGCTCGCCGTTTGACAGTGCGCATGGCTTTCACACTCGCAAGCTGCGCAGGTTTGCCTTGAAGGGATACCTGGTCAACGCGATGAACCGGCACACGCTGGAGAACGGCGTGCTGGCAGTGGTGCTCGACGATACCGTTGGCCTGATTCAGGAATTCAACCATCAGCGGTTGACCTGGGTGGTGAAGCGCCAGGTCTGGCGTGAGGACCCCATGCGTGCCTACCAGCTGCAGACCTCGCAGATCCTGCAGGTCATTCGTGCCACGCAGCGAGAGTGGGCAGCGCAGAAGGTACCGTCGCTGGAACCCATGACCGGCGATGGGCCGCCGGTGTTCGTCGACCCGGCAGTGGAGCGTCAACGATTGGTAGAACGAGCCCAGCTGGAAAGTGACGAGCGTCTCGAAGAGCGCTACCACGAACCGAAGCGAGCGGCGTTCCAGGCCGAGTATGACCAGCAGGAAGCCGAGTTCCAGCGCTACATCGACAAGGACGCCCGTGCTTACGCCGCGCTGTTCGACACGCCCATGTTCAAGGTGGCCGAGCAGTACGATTACGACGGCGATCATCGTGAGTCTGGCGTAGCGTATGCCAAGACCATGGCGCTGTGCCTGGGTGGTGGCATCACCGAAGCCGTGGTGCCCGGTACAGCTCCCGTAGCTGGCACCACCGAAACTCTCTGGCTGAAATGGTTACAGGACCCCGACAGCCCGCCCTATCGCGCGCTGTTTATGCGGGACCGCTCACTGCTATCTGGCCTGCTTCCCAGCTTCACAGCCGCCGAAGGCATCAACTGGAACGACAGCGACAAGCTCTACTCGATGTTGAGCAAGGTCATCGCCAGCGACGATGCCGGCTTGCGTATACGCAATACCCTCAAGCAGGCCATTGCTGAAACACAGGGTGCGCTCAACGCTGCCAGCCAGCGGCTGGCACCCTGCATGTCGCCCGGTATTCAGAACGCCGTCCGGCACCTGAACAGTGCAACCCAGTTTCTCTACAACGGCTTGCACCTGATCGAACTGGAAGTGAAGATGAAGCTGGGCGAGTACTACGCCTTGCAGAGTGCTCACTTACGGGAGTTGCAACACAAGGCCAATGCCTCGATTGCCGATGCCAGGGACCGGATGCACGGCAATATCGATGAGATTGACGTCCATTCGTGGAAAGCCTGGCACAAGGTCCGGCCGATTATCCAGCACGGTTTGATGAGCCTTGCAGTGCTCGACCCGCGTTTCACCAACACCACGATCAGTGTGTCGGTGTGGGTCGAGGGCACAGCTGCGGAAGTGCATGGTCGATTATTTGAGGAAGCCCATATGAAGGTGACCCAAGCCAGCAGCTTAGCGCAGCGTACCTTGGTGGATGTCTCGGTAGCCGCGGGGACGCTGGAAACTCAGGCGCGAAAGGTGCTGCAAGGGATGAAGATCACCTCGCAGCAAGCGGCGCAATTGCTGCAGACCGGCTTCAGAGGGTTGCGGGGCGTGGCAAGTAGTTGGGAGCTACTGCTGGCAATGGGAGGTCTTTATTTGCAAAGTGACAGTTTGAGTAAGAACCAAGCGAAAGCCGAATCTGAAGTCGGGCCCAAAGCCAGGGAAGCCATGATGGCCTTGGCAGGTGTAAGAGTGGGCATCTTGGGCGGTAGCATTGAGGCGCTGGGGTTGGCTATGGTCTCTGGAGCATCAGAGATTAGGCGCATACGAACGTTGTCCTTAGCTGCTGAACATAAAGCGACAAACCTACTAAGTATCGGACGCGTGGTAGCTAGAGTCGGCGCGATTATCACTGCAGGAGCTGGTGTTTTCGACGCGCTACAAACGAAGAGTGCTAGTAAGCGCACTGCTGCAGCAGGAGACATAAGCGCCTCGAGGATCTATCAATACGCAGGCACTCTATTTGGCATCGGGATAATTGCCGCCGTCATTGCAGCTTTCAAGCCACTAATCGTGGGTGCCCTAAGTGTAGCCGTGATATCAGGCCTGGGTGCATATGCATTAACCAGGTGGGCAGAGGAGAACGAGTCGTCGCCGCTGGATCGGTGGGCAAGACGGTGTTACTTCGGCAAGGCTAACGAGGTACCCGCTGTCCACTGGAACGCTCCCGAGTATTCAGACTTGGCTTCAGCCGAGCTAAACACTGCGATACTAGGCATCACCGCAGACGTTAAATTCGAGACTAACCTTTTGGAGGTTATACCTAACGCCAAAGTTAGAAACACACTCAACCTAACTGTCACACAGCGCGTGCGATTCTCGATCAATATCCCTTATTTCAACAAAGAAACCTCAGGCTTTTACTGGGAGTTGAAAATTCACCGCCATGATGACGACCTATTCTCCGGTCATGGCAAAGGCGAGGTGGTTATCGGTAGCGCGTCCAGTCTTCCTTTAGACATCAAGAAGGAAATTCTTGGCGCGTCGAATCAGCAATACAACTCACCTAAGCACTCAGATTACGATACCAGTAGCATCGAGCAGAATGAAACCGACCAGGTTATTTCCACAACCGAAGGAAACATAAGTATTAAGCAGTGTTTTGGGGGATTCGAACTGGCTTCGTACATAGGCAACCCCACCATCCTTGGAATCACGCTATCGTTGACATTCTGGCCCAACCGCAACACACCTGAAATATACGCCAAAATATTTACTACCACACTAAACGATTAACAAATAAAATAATATGTTACCTAATCGAGGAATTGGCTGGAGGTATGATCTTCCTGCGCATGATGCCCCACCCACGCAGCGCGAGGTGTTTCTTTCATCCGTTCTGAAGACCAACGTAACTGGACGTATTTTTATCGAGCTCCCTCGATCGTCGACCAGCGCTCGAGGAATAGCCCTTCTCGGGGGTTTGATATTTTTAACTTACGCAATGGTATGTATCGCCCCCGACATCTTGGACTCTTTGTTTCATTACCCCCAATCAAGACTTGACATTACGGTCATCGGCGCCGCGATTGTACTTCTTTCAACCTGGGCATTTTTTCCACTCGTTCGTATGGACCTGAGACTCCCCCGCGACGAACCAATTCGTTTCAATAGAGCGCGCCAAAAAGTGTATTTCTACCAGTACAGGTTTGATCGCCTGAATCCGTTCGGCAGCAAGGGCTGGGGCGTGAAACCTGTGGCTTATGATTGGGCCGACCTCACTGCGGAGGTTTACAGAGTATACGCACCCATGGGAAACGGGGGCCTCATTGAAAATGTGATGCTATCCGTTTGTAAACCAGGCACCCAAGAAGTCATTGATCGCTTGTTTCTGTGTGACAACATAGAACAAGGCAAACAGTATTGGGCACTGGCGCGGTTGTATATGCAGGACGGCTACGACGCGCTTCCAGACGCTGTACGCCCTGTTCAAGGGCAAAAAAAAGGCAACGGCCTGAACCCCTTGCGATACCTCGCACCCAAGGTCCAATGGCCAGCGGCAATCGATATTGAGTCCCGGAGCGCACCGGGAACGGAATAAATTTTCTAGAGCGCTAGCGCAACGTCCTGAAGACTCAGCCGGCAAGGCCAGCTTCCGCGAGAAGACGTTGCTCAACAGGTACTGCACATGACTTGGAGATCTTGAAACCCCTGCAAGAGCAACTGCCCGGACAAAATCCAGCAGTCAGCGCGGTCCCTGTGGGAGCGGGTTTATCCGCGAAGGGGCCGATCCGGGTAGCAGAGATCCCGGGGGTTGGGTATGACTATTGATCATGGCCTTCTCTGTCTCGATACGTGCCCATATTCAGCTCCATCGATTGCGACATCAACGCTGAACCCTCGCGCAAAGGCTCCGCTATGCCAACAGGCTGGAAACCGCTTGCCTTGTACAAGCGCATCGCCGGGCTATCGGCGAGTGTCACACCCAAGCGTACACGTTGCGCCCCCTGACCAATAGCCCAGGTCACAGCACGCTCAAGCAAGGCCCGCCCTACTCCAGAGCCGCGCACATCAGGCGCTACCCACATCTGGAAAAGTTCGACCACGTCCACTTCACTGCCCGAGGACTTGCACCACACCAAGCCGCAAACCTCATTGTGCTGCGACGCAAAGAACGCTTGGGCACTGCTGGACGAAGCCATGGCTGAGACGCGGGCCTCCCACTCGCCCTCTCCCCTGGTTGACTCGTGCTCATAGGTACTTGCGAAGGCATCCTGCGACTCACGCAGGGCCCTGAGACGTAACTCCCTGTAAGCTCGCCAATCACTTGCTGTTACAGAATGAACAATCGTCATGGCACTTCCATTTGCGTTGTTTCAGCGCGAGACTAAAGATATCAGCCTAGCAAACCTGCAGAAGAAAATGGAGCACTCTCTCGATAGTCCTTATACCGGGCGCGAAAATCGTAATGTTAATGCCCGAACGTGCGCGGCCAGACTACAAGGCTACGGAGACGCTAAAATCATCACCTCCCAAGTGCCGAACGTTCACCTGATTGCTGACATCCCGCCCATTACCCGCTACAAACTTGTAATGGGACAATAGAAAATCTTCACGATGAACAATGCCTTCATTACGCTGTTTCCCGCCCCAAGCAATCATCAATCCGCCAGCAATTGAAATGAGCCCAGGGTTCAATTGTATGTGTTGCCTCAGGGTAAGGCCCGAGAACCGGTCATAATAAATAACCTCAGGACCGAAGATGGCGATACCCAGACCCAGCGCCGTGAGGGCGACTCAGCGCCTACCGCAGGCCCCGCCCACGAATCAAAACACCGACCACCCGATCCGTGAACTCAGCAACTCCAGCGCCGCCATGCCCGCGAGGGAGTTGCCCGCAGCATTCAACCCGGGGGACCAAACGCATACGGTAAATTGCCCCGGCACGATTGCCACAATGCCGCCACCCACGCCACTCTTGCCTGGCAACCCCACTCGATAGGCGAAATTACCGGCTTCGTCATACAGCCCGCTGGTGGCCATGATCGAGTTCACCTGCTGGGCCTGGCGCCGGGTGAGGATTTGCTCTTCGCTGTGCTTGCAGAACCCGTCGTTGGCCAGGAAGCAGAATGCCCGGGCCAGGTCCAGGCAGTTCATTTGCAGCGCGCAGTAACTGAAGTAACTGCGCAGCACCGGCTCGACCTCGTTATGGAAGTTACCAAAAGACTGCATCAGGTAAGCCATGGCAGCGTTGCGGGCACGGAACTGATATTCCGAATCGGCGACACGGGCATCGATTGAAATGTGAGGGTTGCCCGAAAGCCGTCGAACAAAATCACGCATCGACAACGTGGGTGCTGCGAAGCGTGACTGGTTGATATCGCAGATCACCAACGCCCCCGCATTGATAAACGGGTTGCGCGGGCGCCCGCGCTCGAACTCCAGCTGCACCAGCGAGTTGAACGGCTGGCCTGAAGGCTCATGGCCAAGCCGCTCCCAAATGGCTTCACCTGAGTGGCCTATTGCCTGGACCAGGCTGAACACCTTGGAAATACTCTGGACCGAAAAAGGCACCCTTGCGTCGCCTGCGCAGTAATGGCTGCCATCGTTGCTATAGACCGCGATGCCCAACTGCTGCGCCGGTACGTCGGCCAGCGCAGGGATGTAATCAGCCACTTTGCCCTTGCCGGTCAAGTGGCGTACTTCTTCAAGAATCTCGTTCAACAGCGTTTGCATGAAAGGCCCTGGCTCAATCCCCTTCAGAGGTAGGTAAGGGGTCGCATGCTTGACGAAGACTGAGCGGCTTAGATCACACATTCGGCAAGCGCATGCCGACGACCGCGATGCCAAAGGCCACAGCGACTACTACCACCTGGGCCTGTGCACCGGCGCCCAACGCGATGCCCTGCGCCTGAGCGCAGACTGTGGCTACACCCGGCACAAGCTTGGCATCAAACGGTATGCTCACGGTCTTTGTACAGAGGTATTACGAAGACGCTTCATCTACCGGGCGTATTTCTTGGCCCCGGCAACACAGACGACAGCGCCGAGCGTCACCACAAGCATCATCCAGCTGACGTGTTCATGCAGCAGCAATGCAGCCAGGCCAAGCCCCATGAACGGCTGGAAGAGTTGCAGTTGGCCCACTGCCGCAATGCCACCCTGGACGAGCCCTCGGTACCAGAACACAAAGCCGATCAGCATGCTGAACAATGAAACGTAGCCGAAGCTGAACCATGCTGGGGCGCTTACCTTGGCGAAGGCATCTAGCGCTGGGAAATTGGCGATTGTCAGCAGCAGCATGAATGGCAATGCCACAATCAATGCCCAACTGATCACCTGCCACCCCCCCAGTGTTCTCGACAGCCGCGCCCCTTCCGCATAACCCAACCCACACACAACCACCGCCGCCATCATCAGCAGATCGCCCACCGCCGACGCCTCTCCCCCATTCATCAACGCGTAGCCAACGACCAGCCCGGCACCTGCGATCGAGAACAACCAGAAACCTGGCCGAGGTCGCTCACCGCCCCGTAAAACGGCAAACCCTGCCGTGCAGAGCGGCAGGAGCCCGACAAAAACAATGGAATGAGCAGAGGTGACGTGCTGCAGCGCCAGTGCAGTCAGTAGCGGGAAACCGATAACAACGCCGAGCGCTGTTATAGCCAATGACGACAAATCTGCACGTTCAGGTCTCGGCTGCCGAAGCACGAGCAGAAAAAGCGCCCCCAACAGGGCGGCAATGGTTGCCCTGGCACAGGTCAGAAACGTGGGTTCGAAGGCCCCCACTGCCACACGGGTTGCCGGCAACGAGCCCGCAAAGATTGCAACGCCTATAAAGCCGTTGATCCACCCGCTTGTTGATTTTTCCATCGGTAACCCCTCGATAAACGAGGGTTGAGTACATCACTGACAGGCTCACCAGGGCCACGTACAATCCAATACAGTTAAACCGAACTGTTATGCATGTTAATCCAGCACAGTTGAGGGTGCGATGAAACGTAACGGCACGCGTATTCAAACTGTCATGGGTCAGATCCAGTCCAGGATCGCCGCTCGCACCTACATGCCAGGTGCGAGAATCCCCTCGGTCCGCGCCATGGCCCAGACCATGCAGGTATCGGTATCCACCGTGCTTGAAGCCTATGAGCGATTGATGGCACAGGGTGTACTCAGCTCCCGCCCTGGTTCAGGCTTTTACGTAGCCGGGCCAGTGGCGCCATTGGCACTGACCGACCTTGGCCCCAAGCTTGATCGGGAGGTAGACCCGCTGTGGATCTCGCGCCAGGCCCTTGAAACCTCCAGCGATGCATTGAAGCCAGGGTGCGGGTGGCTACCTCCCTCCTGGATGTACGAAGCTGGCATGCGAAAAGCCCTTCGAACGGTTGCCCGCTCTGATACTGCAAAGTTGACTGAGTACGCTTCCCCCCTTGGGCATCCGCCCCTCAGGCAATTCTTGTCGCGACGACTGGCAGCCGCCGGGATCGAAGCCCCTCCGGAACAGATCATGCTCACGGAGTCCGGCACTCACGCCATTGACCTGGTGTGCCGTTTTCTGCTGGAACCGGGCGACACTGTGCTGGTGGACGACCCCTGCTATTTCAACTTTCACGCATTATTGAAAGCGCACAGGGTGAAGATTGTTGGCGTCCCCTACACAGCCACGGGCCCGGACATCGATGCGTTCGGCGCCGCCCTGCTCGCGCACGCGCCCCGGCTGTACATAACAAATTCCGGCATCCACAACCCCAGCGGAGCCACCCTGTCGCCGGTCACCGCGCACAGGCTGCTAAAACTGGCCGATACCTCTAGCCTCGTGATTGTCGAGGACGACATCTTCGGGGATTTCGAGACCAATCCCGCGCCACGGCTGTCTGCCTTCGATGGCCTCTCTCGTGTCATCCAGATAGGCAGCTTTTCCAAGACCATCTCCGCTTCGGTTCGATGCGGCTACATTGCTGCGCGTGGTGAATGGATCGAGAGCCTGGTCGACCTCAAGATTGCGACTACATTCGGAGGAGGACGGTTGGCCGCGGACATCATCCATCACGCTATTACCGATAGCGGCTACCGAAAACACATGGAGAGTGTGCGCCTTCGGTTGGCCGAGGCAATGGACAAGACAGTAGCGAGGCTTCAGGCCATTGGGATCAAACCCTGGATAATTCCCAAGGCAGGCCTGTACGTCTGGTGCCAACTGCCTCAAGGCAAGGATGCAGCAACCCTGGCCAGAACCTGTCTGAATGACGGGGTAGTGCTGGCGCCCGGAAATGCTTTTAGCCAGTCCATGACTGCGGGTGACTTTCTCCGCTTTAACGTTGCTCAATCGGGTGATGCCAGAATCTACGACGTGTTGAAACGGGCCCTGAGTGGTTAGTCGCCGGCCCCATTCCGTGCCTCAGGCCAGATAACAGCCTGCGCCACGATCACATTTTTGCCATTGAACGTGAGTGCAGGCGAGCCATGAAGTTGATACCCCAGCTTCAAGGCATCACTGACCCTATGGCAAAAGGAAGCGTCATCGGGGCCAGTCAGCACTCGGTAAATCGGCAGCCCATCCGGTGGTTGAGTCATCTGTTCGGACCATGCAGAAGTGGTGTGTTTTTCAAGAGTACTGCCAACTGCCAGGCCACCGCTACGCGCCAGTTCACTTCCAACCTGTCCAGACCTTTACAGGCTAGGACGCGGCTAAAGATGCAGACAATAAAGCTAACGTACGCCTTAACGCTACGACGCCCGCGATAAAAAAATTAGATATCTCATTAAAGAAATCCCGCAGGCGCTGGCTGGGCCATGGGATTAGAGTCGCCCTCACGCCGTAGTCCGGCGGGGTGATTGCTGCTGGGCCGTAGCGCTCTGGAAGCCCTACCGCAACCCGGCGCAATTCACACCAATACAAGAACAAAGGTGACCACGCATGCCCAAGCCGCCTGTCGATGCCCCTATCGATGTCAAAGACTGGATCGATAACCGCCCCCTTGCTGCCTACCAGTGGCTGCTCCTGTCGCTGTGCTTCCTGATCGTGCTGTTCGATGGCTTCGACGTCGCCGTCATGGGGTTTATCGCGCCTTCGCTGATGCAGGACTGGGGCCTGTCACGCGCCGCCTTTGGCCCGGTGATGAGTGCCGGCATGGTCGGCCTTGCCATCGGCGCACTGACCGCCGGCCCGTACGCCGACCGGTTGGGCCGCAAGAAAGTGCTGCTGGTTGCGGTCAGCGGTTTCAGCCTGTTGAGCCTGGCCTGCGCCTTCGCCCGCAACCCGTATGAGCTGGCCGTGCTGCGGCTGCTGACCGGCATTGCCCTGGGTGCGGCCATGCCCAACTGCACTACCCTGCTCGCCGAATACCTGCCCACACGCAACCGCTCGCTGATGATCACCATCATGTTCACCGGCTTCAACATGGGCTCGGGCCTGGGCGGTTTTTTGTCCGCCTGGCTGATCCCTCATCACGGCTGGAAATCGGTACTGCTGGCCGGCGGCCTGCTGCCACTGGCCTTGCTGCCCTTGCTGTGGTGGCTGCTGCCAGAGTCCGCCCGCTTCCTTGCTGCACGCCAGGCACCGGCCAGCCAGATTGCGGCAGCCTTGGCCAAACTCGGCGGCCGCTTCGCTGCCGGCACCCGCTTTACCGTCAGTGAGCCAACCACGCAGCACAAGGCGCCGGCCCGGCAGCTGTTCAGCGAGCGCTACCGGTTTGGCACCCTGGCCCTGTGGCTGACCTACTTCATGGGCCTGCTGGTGATCTACCTGACCATGGGCTGGTTGCCGACCCTGCTGCGTGATGGCGGGCTGTCCATCGAGCGCGCCGCCACCATCACCGGCCTGTTCCAGATCGGCGGTGCAGTGGGTGCAATCGTGGTCGGCTGGATCATGGACCGACACAACCCCAACCGCGTCATCGCCATCGCCTACGCCTTGGGCGGCCTTTGCATCGTCTCACTGGGCGCCCTGAGCCTGGAGTCGAGCCTGCTGGTGGTGGGCGTGGCGGCTGCCGGGTTCTGCATGAGCGGCGCGCAGACCGGCCTTAACGCCTTCGCCCCTGGCTACTACCCGACCGAGTTCCGCGCCACAGGTGTAAGCTGGATGCTCGGTATCGGGCGCTTCGGGGCCATTTTCGGCTCCCTCATCGGTGGTGCCGTGCTCAGCCTGGGGCTGGGCCTGCCGCTGCTGTTCACCCTCCTCGGCCTGCCGGCATTCGCCGCCGCCCTGGCGATCCTGGCCAACGGCCACGCCCGGCTGCGCGCGACACCCGCAGTAACCGCGCCGTAACCTGTAAAAGAGGACCTTCACATGGCTCGTATCATTGGTGGCCTGGCCGTCTCCCATACCCCAACCATCGGCTTCGCAGTCGACCACGACAAACAGGAAGAAGCCGCCTGGGCGCCGATCTTCGAAAGCTTCGAGCCGATTCGCACGTGGTTGCAGCAGCGCCAGCCGGACGTACTCTTCTACATCTTCAACGACCACGTCACCTCGTTCTTCTTTGATCATTACAGTGCCTTCACTCTGGGTGTAGACGAGCAATACGGCGTGGCCGATGAAGGGGGCAACCCACGGGACCTGCCGCCAGTAGGCGGCCATGCGGCGCTATCACGGCACATCGGCCAGAGCCTGATGGCTGATGAGTTCGACATGAGCTTTTTCCGCGACAAGCCGCTGGACCACGGCTTCTTCTCGCCCATGTCGGCGCTACTGCCCTGTGATGAAAGCTGGCCCGTACAGATCGTGCCGCTGCAGGTCGGCGTACTCCAACTGCCGATACCCACGGCGCGGCGCTGCTACAAACTGGGCCAGGCGCTGCGCCGCGCCATCGAGAGCTACCCCGAGGACCTCAAGGTGGCGATCGTCGCCACCGGCGGGGTGTCGCACCAGGTGCATGGCGAGCGTTGCGGCTTCAACAACCCGGAGTGGGACGCGCAGTTCCTTGACCTGCTGGTAAATGACCCGCAGCGCCTTACCGAGATGACGCTGGCCGAGTACGCCACGCTCGGGGGCATGGAAGGCGCCGAGGTGATCACCTGGCTGATCATGCGCGGCGCGTTGTCTGCCAATGTTGAGCGCAAGCACCAAAGCTACTACCTGCCGTCGATGACCGGCATCGCCACCCTGCTGCTGGAAAACCGCGACCAGGCGCTGCCGGCGCCGGTCAACGAACGCCACCGCCAGCACATGCAGCATCAGCTGGCTGGGGCGCAGCAGCTTGAAGGCACCTATCCCTACACCCTGGAGCGCAGTGCCAAAGGCTACCGCCTGAACAAGTTCTTGCATCGCATGATCGAGCCGCACTGGCGCCAGCGCTTCCTCAGCGAGCCCGAAGCGCTGTACAGCGAGGCAGGCCTTAGCGAAGAAGAAAGCGACTTGCTGCGCCGCCGCGACTGGCGTGGGCTGATCCACTACGGGGTGATCTTCTTCGTGCTGGAGAAGCTGGGCGCCGTGCTGGGTGTGTCCAACCTGGATATTTACGCCGCCATGCGCGGGCAGAGCATCGAAGACTTCATGAAAACCCGTAACCAGCAGGTTCGCTACTCGGTGGCCGGCAAAGCGCCCAACTGACCGATGCAGCCCGCTGAGCCTGCTACAAGGCACCCTCCTGGGCTTACGCCTGCTCAGTGATGACCTGGCGGATACAAGCCATTAGCGCAACCGCCGCCGGCGATTGCAGGCAGCCGCTGCGCTGAATCAGGCCGATGGCGCGGGCGGTACCGGGCAGGGCCAGCGGCAGGCGTTGCAGTTCGCCGCTGGCAATCTCGTAGGCCAGCTGGTGCGCAGACACCGCCGCCAGCATGTCCGAACGCACCAACAGGCCACGGATAACCGCCAGATCAGCGCTTTCCACCACCGGCCACGGCGCTGCCAGGCCGGCGGCGGCAAAGCAGTTGTCCAGCAGCTGGCGCGCAGGCGAGCCGGCCCGCGGCAACACCCAGCGCGCCTGGTGCACGCCCTGGAGCGTCAGGTGGGTGTGCAACAGCGGGTGCCCCCGACGCGCCAGCAGCACCATTTCCTCGTTGATGAGCGGCTCGCCCACCAGGTCGCTGGCATAGTCGTAAGGCCGCAAGGCGCCCAGCACAAAATCCACATCCCCTACCCGCAGCTCGGTTGCCAGCAGGTCGAACGGGCTTTCGTTGGTCACCACCCGAACCTGGGGATGCTGGGCAGTGAAGCGTAAAATGGCATCCGGCAGAATGCGCGAGCGGCCCAATGGTAACGCGCCCACGTGCACCACCCCACGCAGGGTGCCTTGCATCGCGCTGAGGTCACTGTCCAACAGGCGCAACTCGTTCAGCGCCCGGCGTATGGGGAACAGAATGTCCCGGCTGGCCACAGTGGGCTGCAGGCCGCGCGACGTACGCACGAACAAGGGCTGCCCGCACCCGCCTTCGAGCACCTTCAAAGCAGCACTGACGGCCGGCTGGCTAAGGCCGAAGTGCCGCGCCACGGTTTGCATGTGCCGTGTTTCACACAGTTTCACGAACACCTGCAGGCGCCGCGCCTGAAACAGGTAGAGGGGCTCGCCCTGCGCGGTGCCCAGCAAACTCGGCACGCCGTCCAGTTCCGCCAACACCCGCTGTGCACGCGGCAGCAGGCACTCGCCGTAGTCGGTCAGGCGCATGCCATTGGCATGGCGCTCGAACAGGGGCACGGCAAAGCGCGCCTCCAACTCGGCAATGGCGCGGGTGACCACGGACTGAGCACGGAACAACACCTCCGTCGCCCGCGACACGCTGCCCAGCTCGGCTACCCGGATGAACGCGCGTACTTGCATCAGGTTGGGCAGTTCGACGTCGATCATGAAGGTTCCCCGGCGCTCGGCTCGTGACTGCGGCGACTATGCCTCTACCCCGCTTGCCCGGCAATAAATAAAACGCATAGCCGTTGCAAATGAATGCATTAGTGCCCTGCACAGGCCAATGACATCCTGCGCCAACCCCCACTGCAGGAGCCAACAAGCAATGAATACCCCACAAAAATCCGCCCTGGTGGTCAGCGCACATTCGGCCGACTTTGTCTGGCGTGCCGGTGGCGCCATTGCGCTGCACGCCGAGCAAGGCTATGCCATGCACGTGGTTTGCCTGTCTTTCGGTGAGCGTGGTGAGTCTGCCAAGCTGTGGCGCAAGGGTGAAATGACCGAAGCCAAGGTCAAGGACGCCCGCCGTGAAGAGGCCATGGCGGCGGCCGAAATCCTCGGTGCCAGCGTGGAGTTCTTTGACATCGGCGACTACCCGATGCGCGCCGACAAGGACACCCTGTTCCGCCTGGCCGATGTGTATCGCCGGGTCCAACCGGAGTTCGTGCTCAGCCACTCCCTTAAAGACCCCTACAACTACGACCACCCGCTGGCCATGCACCTGGCCCAGGAAGCCCGCATTATCGCGCAGGCTGAAGGCTACAAGCCGGGCGAGAAGATCGTGGGCGCACCGCCGGTGTACGCCTTTGAGCCGCACCAGCCCGAACAGTGTGAATGGCGCCCGGACACCTTCCTGGACATCACCTCGGTGTGGGACAAAAAGTATGCCGCCATCCAGTGCATGGCCGGCCAGGAACACCTCTGGGAGTACTACACCCGCGTGGCCCTGCAGCGCGGCGTGCAGGCCAAGCGCAACGTGGGCATCGCCAGTGCACGCAACATCGTCTACGCCGAAGGCCTGCAGAGCGTGTTCCCGCGTGTGACGGAGAACCTGGCATGAGCGGGCTGATCGGCAAGACCGGCATCGTGGTGCGTAATATCCCGCGCGTTGAGCCACACATGATTGATGCCCTGGGCCGGCTGGGTGTCGCCACGGTGCATGAGGCCCAAGGTCGCAAGGGGCTGCTCAACACTGCCGTGCGCCCCATCCAGCAGGGTGTGACCGTGGCCGGCAGCGCGGTAACCGTGCTGGTGGCCCCTGGCGACAACTGGATGTTCCATGTTGCCGTGGAGCAGTGCCGCCCGGGCGACGTGCTGGTGGTGGCGCCCAGTTCGCCGTGCAGCGATGGCTATTTCGGCGACCTGCTGGCGACCTCGCTCCAGGCCCGCGGCGTGCGCGGCCTGGTGATCGATGCGGGCGTGCGCGACAGCCAGACACTGCGCGACATGGGCTTTGCCGTGTGGTCCCGCGCCATCAACGCCCAGGGCACCGTGAAGGAAGTGCTGGGCTCGGTGAACCTGCCACTGCTGTGTGCCGGGCAGCTGGTAAAGGCCGGTGACATCGTGGTGGCCGATGACGACGGTGTCGTGGTGGTGCGCCATGGCGAAGCCCAGGCGGTACTCGATGCCGCCACCCAGCGCGCCGACCTGGAAGAACGCAAACGCCAGCGCCTGGCCGCCGGCGAGCTTGGCCTGGATATTTATGAGATGCGACCGCGCCTGGCGGCGAAGGGTTTGCATTATGTCGACCACCTCACAGACCTGGAAGGCTGAACATGGGCCAGACCCGCATCCCCTGCCTGCTGATGCGCGGCGGCACCTCCAAGGGCGCCTATTTTCTGTATGACGACCTGCCCGCCCCTGGCCCGCTGCGTGACCGGGTGCTGCTGGCGGTGATGGGCTCGCCCGATGCCCGGCAGATTGACGGCATCGGCGGCGCCGACTCGCTCACCAGCAAAGTCGCCATCATCCGCGCCTCGCAGCGCGATGACGCCGACGTCGACTACCTGTTCGCTCAGGTGGTGGTGGACGAGGCACGGGTGGACTATGGGCAGAACTGCGGCAACATCCTGGCCGGCGTAGGGCCGTTCGCCCTCGAGCGCGGCCTGGTGACCGCCAGCGGCGCGAGCACACCGGTGCGCATCTTCATGGAAAACACCGGGCAGATCGCCATCGCCCAGGTGCCGACCACCGATGGCCAAGTGGAGTACGCCGGCGATACCCACATTGATGGGGTGCCGGGCCGGGCGGCGGCGCTGGTGGTGACGTTTGCCGACGTGGCCGGCGCCAGCTGCGGAGCCCTGCTGCCCACCGGCAACAGCCGCGACCGTGTCGATGGCCTGGAAGTCACCTGCATCGACAACGGCATGCCGGTAGTGCTGCTGCGTGCCGAAGACCTTGGCGTGACGGGCTACGAGCCTTGCGAAACGCTGGAGGCCGACAGCGCCCTGAAAACACGCCTGGAGGCTATCCGCCTGCACCTGGGCCCACGCATGAACCTGGGTGATGTGAGCCAGCGTAATGTGCCGAAAATGTGCCTGCTGTCGGCACCGCGCAACGGCGGCACGGTCAATACGCGCTCGTTCATCCCGCACCGTTGCCATGCGTCCATCGGGGTGTTTGGTGCGGTAAGTGTCGCTACGGCCTGCTTGATTGAAGGGTCGGTTGCACAGGGCCTTGCCCGCACGCCAGGCGGTGATCGTCAGCGTTTGGCGGTGGAGCATCCGAGTGGGGAATTTACGGTGGAAATCAGCCTGGAACATGGCGTGATCAAAGGGTGCGGGTTGGTGAGAACGGCGCGTTTGTTATTTGACGGGGTTGTGTGCATCGGGACAGATATTTGGGGTGGGCCGGAGAAGTGACTCATCAAGGGTGGCTTGGGGTTTCAAAAATGAAGGGATACCGCAAGTCCACTGATCAGCAAACAGAGGCTCGCTACAGCAGTGAGCTGCACGCGCATCGGCAGATACCACCCAGGCACCGCTTGCGCCAGTTTGTGGTCCTGCCAAAGATGGCCGATAAAACCAAAGGTCAACACCAGGCACCCCAATGGCACAGGCAGCAACGTGCCAACCCAACCGATCAGGGCCGGTATGACACTCCACACCAGTCGCTCTTGACGCTGCTTCGCGGGCAACCCCTGCAACGTCATGGCGAACCCCCAGTGCAGGGCACCGACGAAGCTCAATATCACCGCGCCATAGCCCACCAGCATCATCGAGAAAAACGCTCGATATTCAGCCCCAAAAAAGATGAGCAACGTCAAACCAATAAACGGCAGCAGACCGCCGTACCCCAGGACAGCGAAGCGGCTTGGAGATAAAGCAGTAGCATCGGTATTCATCTGGGCGCCCCTTCGCAGCGGTTCAGGACCGGGTGTCAATTGTGTCGTCCAATGAGGTTAAGGAATTCGTGCCGCGTCGACGGGGCGTCGCGAAATTCACCTAACATCACGGATGTCATCATCACCGAGTTCTGCTTCTCTACACCGCGCATCATCATGCACATATGCTTGGCTTCGATCACGACCGCTACCCCTGCGGCATCTGTGACCTCCTGCACGGCATACGCAATTTGCCGCGTGAGGTTTTCCTGTATCTGTAAACGACGGGCGAACATGTCCACCACGCGTGCAACCTTGGAAAGCCCTAACACGCGCCCTGTTGGCAGGTACGCGACATGCGCCTTGCCAATGAATGGCAACAGGTGGTGTTCGCACAAGGAGTAGAGTTCGATGTCCCGCACCACAATCATTTCATCGTTTTCACTCTCGAACAAAGCACCGTTCACGACCTCGTGAAGATTCTGCGCATACCCGTTGCACAGGTACTGCATCGCTTTGGCCGCACGCTGGGGTGTGTCCAGGAGCCCTTCGCGCTGGGGGTTTTCACCAATACCGACCAGGATTTCATGATAGTGCTCGGCTAACGAATGTGACATTTGGACTCCTCACCGCTACAGCGGTGCCCGCCAGCGGGATGTGGTAGCCAGGCCAAGTGTGGCCTCAAACGGCAGAACAGTCTGTAAAGCACCGAAAACAGGGGACGTAGCGGACGCCAGGCCAGTGGCGCGACCCACATCCCCACATCGGCAGCACGCCAACTCCACAAGGTGGCGTCCAAGCCTGTAACCCAGTGCCCGCTCGCGAACCTTCCATGCAGGCACGACCTCAGTTGCTCAACCGTCAAGCCCAATGCTGCCGTATCGAAATCGTCATCACTGATGTCCACCAGGATGAGCTTTGCCCCGGTCGATTGCCTGCGCAGAAAGGCTATCTCCCGAGCGCACAATGGGCAGGCGCCGTCAAAGTACAGCGTGAAGGGCCACTTGCAAGACATGTACAACCTCTCATGCTTGTACAGTTTTTTGTACAAGTTAGCCGAAACCAGGAATTTCGCAATGGCCGTGACAACTTTCGGTGACGGCAGCCAAGCGGAACGGCTTTTGATGGGTGCATGCCCCTCCCCCGCAGCCGTGTTGAGCGGTAGTAAGCCAGGTGCAGTTCGGCCACAATCGCTCACTCAGTCAAGCTGGGACGCACCGCATGCTCACCACCCTCGCCATCGGCAACTACCGCTCGATCAACCACCTGGTGTTGCCGTTAGGCCAACTCAACCTGGTGACCGGTGCCAACGGCAGCGGCAAATCCAACCTGTACAAAGCCCTGCGCCTGCTGGCCGAAACCGCCCAGGGCGGCGTGATCGAAGCCCTGGCCCGTGAAGGCGGGCTGGATTCGACCTGGTGGGCTGGCCCGGAAACCAGCGCACGGATGAGGCGCGGCGAAGTGCCCATCCAAGGCCAGCACCCGAGCGAAGCCAGGCGCCTGCGCCTGGGCTTTGCCACCGAGCATTTCGGTTTTGCCATCTCCCTCGGCCTGCCGATTCCCCTGCCGTATCCAACCGCGTTCATGCTCGACCCTGAGATAAAGTGCGAGGCCATCTGGGGCGCTGGCGCCTACCGGCCCGCTTCATTGCTGGTCGAGCGCAAGAACGCCCTGGTGCGCGCCCGCGAGGGCCGCAGCTGGGCGGTGCTCGATCAGCATGCCGACAGCGGCGAAAGCTTTTTCAACATCGTCGGCCGGCCCCGCCAGGCGCCAGAGATTGGTGAGCTGCGCGCGTTCATCAACAGCTGGCGGTTCTACGACCACTTTCGCATCGACCGCGACGCGCCTTGCCGACAGCCACAGCTGGGTACCCGGTCGCCAGTGTTGCATCACGACGGCCGCAACCTCGCTTCGGCGCTGCAGACCATTATCGAGATAGGTGATGTCGAAGACCTGGTAGCGGCGCTGGACGACGCGTTTCCCGGCAGCCGCCTGGCGATCGATGCACCGCCGGGCGGGCTGTTCAGCGTGCGGCTACACCAGCATGGGCTGCTGCGCCCGTTAGGGGGTGCTGAATTGTCGGATGGCACCTTGAGGTACCTGTTGCTAATGGCGGCGCTGCTGACACCACGCCCGCCGTCACTGATGGTGCTGAACGAACCGGAAACCAGCCTGCATGCCGACCTGCTCCCTGCGCTGGCCCGCCTGATCATCCGCGCTTCGCAACGTAGCCAGGTGTGGGTGGTGTCGCACAGCAAGCCGCTGATCGACGCATTGACCGCGTGCGACGGGTGCAATGTGCTGGAGCTTGAGAAGCACCACGGGCAAACGCAGTTGCGAGGGGGCGGTTTGCTGGACGAGCCCCTGTGGCGGTGGGTTGACTGACCACGGCTGACCAAGCCTCAAGCCCCAAAAGCAAGCCATGCACCGCACCTGTAGGAGCTGGCTTGCCTGCGATGGGCCGCAAAGCGGCCCCATTGGCCATAGCTGGCCGACCTCAGGCCCGGCCCCACCCCGGCCCATTTCGGAAATACCCTTAAGGCCTCATCAGCGGCTCAATCCCAATCCATTTCTTCACCGGGTGATAGCAGAGCTTCAGCGGCGGAATCTGCACCTTACGGCCCTGCACATCCAGTGCCCCCAGATGGATCGTCCATTTGGAGTCCGCATCGAACTTGTCCGTCTGGAAAATCACATACGCCGAGCCATAGCGCTTGTTGTTGGTCATCCTGGGAATCATCCGATGCACTTCATCGCTGTTGATGTCGTACGGCGATCGCCGGGCGGTCTTCTCATTTACCAACGGAAAGTCGTAGGTCTCGTTGACGCCCACGTACACCTGGGGCCGTGCATTCAGCCGCGAACCGTCTTCAAAGGTAATGTAAGCCTGACGGCTGTCGTACAGCACCGGTATCGGCGGCTCGCCACGCTTGGAACCAGTCGACGGGCGCTGACGGTCTTTGTTGTAGGCGACCATTTGCACATAAAATTCCTGCCGCGAGTACTTCTCGCCCGGGTACTGCACGTACAGGGCTTGCTTGTAGGGCTTTTCGCCCCATAGGGCGGCGTGGTCGTAGAGGTAGGTTTCCAGGTAAAGCGTGGTCTCACCCTGCGGCCCTGGCACCTTGAACTGGAACTGGGATTCGCAGAGGTCCGCGTAGGCGGCACGCTCGCGTTTCCAAGGGACGCAAGCGGTTAACGAAGCCACTGCCAGCAGTAGGATGAGAGAGGTGGTCCGTTTCAGGTTATTCATGACCTGCCCTGGTCGAGATGAGAGTGGATCAGTTTCGAGCGCCGAACGGCGGAAGTCCATGCTGCCCCTTTGCTATTATCGCGCTACAGACAGCAGACCTTGCAGCCGCTGGGGATGTGACCACAAAGCCGGTAGCGGATTTGCTAAGATCGCGGCATTTCCGCTGGGTGACTGCATCCTCACCCAAGCCATTTGCAGCCTGCTGGAAGACCCGATGAACAAACTGATCCTGCCTTTCGCCATCTTCGTTAGCGTCCTACTCACTGGAAAAATCGCCGAGCATTACGGCCTGGAGGGCAGCTGGAAAATCGGCCTGCTGTGCCTCGTGGCAGCTGCCGTCCAGATCGCTGTTACCCGTTTTCAGCGCTACCAGCGGCACAAAGCCCAGCTGTAAAGGGCGCAAGGCCCCGCTAACGTCGCTGGCTGATCACATTCTGGGGACTTTTCTTTCACCCCATTTTCACAGTGGCTTGGGCAGTATCAAGCTATCCCTACGTGATAGTACTTAGCCCGCCTCGGCGGGCTTTCTTTTGCCCGCCTGTTTCCTGTCGACGTCTTGAGGAACGGCAGCGGGTCGAAAAATCAGAAATAACCCCTTCCTTGTAGGCCATTTCCCAAAGATACTCCTCGCGCCTGTTTTTCGTTGCACATGGAAATAGTCAGCCCTAGTCTCGACCTGTCGCTGCCAATTCAGCGACCGGTTTTGACAGACCGCTGACGTTGTCCTCATGTGCTCGCTTTCATGGCGGCTGTACGTGTGGGCACCTTCTGGTGCGCCGAGTGCCAACGTCTCGGTCTGTCAACCCGCGTACAGCTGCCACCATCTTGTTTGACAGCGAGGTTGAGGTAGCTCCACTTTCCGACGTTGGAGTTTCACCATGCTCAAGATCGTTCCAGATCCACCCCACAAGACTCTCTGCCTCGAAGATACCCTCATCGAAGCCTCGGACTACGCGCTTTGCGCTGCGACTGTCGTGCATCAGGCAATGCTGCTACAGCCCAAGTCGCCAGCATCGATTTTGATGATGACCTCGATGCATGAACTGGAGACGCTGCGGGCTTTACTGGAGTCCGCAATAGTCCAAGTGCAGATGCCCACTGAGCCTGGGACTTCGCACTGAAGCCTAATTGATGTGTTGCCCAGGCACCCAAACGCCTGCAAGCCGAGCCTCCACATGGATCTGAGCCATGTCGCAGATCGTGAAGCCTATGCAGCACTTGTAGGAGCTGGCTTGCCGGCGAGAGGCCAACCCAGGCACTAGAGATTTCGGGGAGATTGACCAATGTCCACAGATGAAACCAAATTCACCGTCGGCAAAACCACCTTCTATCAGGGTGAAAACCAGACCCATCCCCTGTTTCGCATTGAAGCCGGTATCCCTTGCCAGAGCGCGCGGGAACAAGCATCAGAGCTGATGGGCTACGCAAGGGATATGACCTTGGATGGCTTGATGGAAGACAAGCCACAGCTGATTTGGGCCTCCCACTACCTTTGCGCTTTGGCCAAAGCGCTGATGGATGATGCGGAGCTGGGGATGATGCGCTGAATGACTCATCATTGACTGGGTGCCTTCAAGACCTATGGGACTTCCGGTTTTGAAGGCGACTCAACGACCTAGCCCCTGCCCCTTTCTTGCTAGACGTGATCCAAGATTCAGCTCCATCGATTGCGACATCAAAGCCGAACCTTCACGCAAAGGCTCCGGTGCACCGGCTGCATGAAATCCGCTCGCTTTGTACAAGTGCATCGCCGGGCTATCTGCAATCGTCACACCAAGACGGACACATGCCGCACCGCGATCTTCAGCCCATGTGATAGCCCTCTCAAGCAAGGCACTCCCGGCTCCGAGCCCACGTGCATCAGGCGCAACCCACATCTGGAAAATCTCGACAACGCTTGACTCAACGTCGGATGCCTTGCACCACACCAAGCCACACGCCTCATTATTCCAATGAGCGAAGAAAGCTTGAGCAGTGCTGGAGCTAGCGACGGCTGATACGCGGGCTCGCCAATCATCGTCGGCCCGGACTGATTCGCGCTCGTGAGTACTCGCGAACGCCTCATGAGAGTCACGTAGGGCCCGCAGACGTAGATCCCGATAAGATCGCCAATCAGATGCTGCTACAGGGCGAACAAAGAGCATACCACCTCCATTGTGCATTGCTTCAGCGAGAGCTATTGCCGTGTCAGAAGATACTCATATTATTGGATTGAACGCTGTAGCTAGGCTATATCCCGGGTACGCTTGGATGTGTATGCCTACTGAGGTTCGATGACCCATCGTCCGCGTAACATGCCTTTCAGCTCATCGACACTGAGGGTCATGTCGCGCTTGCGGTGGACTACCGCATGACAGTTGGCACATAACGTTACGAGGTCTGTCTCAGGATTCACAGCCTGTTCTCCACCAAATTTCGAGATAGGTACTACGTGATGAACGTGAATGAAGCCCTTTGCATATTCGCCGTAAGCCTGCTCGAAATCAAAACCGCATGCTTTGCAGTCAAGCCCGTGAATAGCGATGGCCTTAATCCTAAGATCTTTCCGGCGTTCGTATCGGGTTCCAAAGTAGCTTGTCTTGCTGCCTTCATTAGACGATTCAAATGTAATCGGATCGTCTTCTGACTGCGGTAGAGCAGTATCCAACCGCGGATCTAAAAGCTTCGCGTGGCTTAAGATAGCGTCGTAATCAGACTGAGAAATGAGCCGAACCCCGTCACGCCAGTAGTTACTCGCGCGGCTGCCGGGGATAGTCTCCATGTACGCGCCGTCGATTTTGGCGGGAACAGCGCTTTCAAATGGAGTGAAATTTTCAATCAAAGCAAAAAGATCACCCTTATTACTACTGCTATCTGCGTAGACCTTGCCTATACGTGCCTTGCCAAAATAGTGCGGATTGGCACTCAGACGGACCGAGGCAAAGGCTTTATCTTTGATACGCCCTTTGTAGTAAACAACCTCGGTTCCCTGAGCGAGCAAGGTTTGGTAACGCTTGGGGAAGTGATAGACAGCGCCTGTCTGGTCTTCCCACTGTGATGTATCGTTTTCAACGATGACGACGGGCATTCCATTTTCCTCTCGACTGACGGCAGAAGCCTATCAAAAAAGAGGGATTTTCCTACAGCGCAGTGGAAAAAGGACACCATTCCGGCGTGATCACAGTCGCCCTAACCGCTCAAGCGAACTCTCTGCAGGGGTGGTTTTGCGTAGCTCTCGATTCAAAAGAAGACGAAACGGCACGGCTACAGGCCGTTTCGCTCAAACCTGTCCCCAGGGGAAATCGCGTTTCTGGTTGAGTTTATGAATTCCATTTCTTTCCTGCGCGCTTCGAGCCTGAAGAGGCATGACACCGGGCGAGTACCGACGGCAGCACAGCCACCAAACTTGAGGGCTGATGGCAGCTTTGGCGTCAGAAGCGCTCATCGCCGATAGCCGGCAAGATCAGCTCCCGTACGAACGAAGCCCCGGACAAGCGCAACAGCGCGTCGACCATGGTGACCACATCATGCACCGGTACCTGGCGCCGCTCGCCACGTGCTGCGGCTTGCGCCAATGGCGTGTTCAGGGAGTCGTCGGTATTCAGATAACCCAGGTGAAGCACGGTCACCGCCAGGTTGTCATCCCTGAAACCTTCGCGCAGTGCATCAGCCATGCCGTTGAGGGCGAACTTTGAGGCGCCGAACGCTACCTCCGGGCGCCCACTCTGACGAAGAGCTGAGGTCGAACCGGTGAGGATCAACTGCGGCCGGAGCGCACCAAGCAACTTGGGCACTAGCCGCTTGAGCAGAAGCAGCGTGGCCGTGATATTCACCTCGACCAGCCTGGTGATCGATTCGTCGCTGTCGTCAAGGAATGCATAGTGATCGCTGAAGGCGTGTTCTTCCCAGATGCCAACGTTGTAGATCAGGACATCCAGATCGGCAGGAGTCCGATCCGCGATCTGTGCCACAGCCGCCGTTGGCTTGGCAAGGTCGGCATCGATCCAGTGCAGATCGATGCCCGGGGCAAGGGCCAAGTCTGACGGCTGTTTGCGTGATACGCCGATCAGCGTGTCCCCTGGCTTGCCGAGCCCTTCGAGCAAAGCCCGGCCCAACCCTCTGCCGGCGCCTACGATCATCATCTTCATCTGTTGCTCCTTTTAGCTGAAATGCTCCAAGGTTCACTGGGCCGTTCAACTCCACCGCACATTCAGTACGACTGAGTGCAGCAGGATCCAGACCATCATCAGCAGATGGGTCAGTTGCAACACTTCCTGGCGCATCCAGTACCCGAACCATATCCCGCCCAGCAGCATCGCAAGCAGGAACCTGAGCGTTGCGCTCGAGGCCAAGTTCAACCAGGGCCGCGCCACCTCCAAGCCGCGAGAACGGCGGCTGCCTGTGTCAGCACTATGATCGACAAGGCCAAGCGATGGATGGCGTGAGGGGTCATCGCTCGCACCAGCAGAGGGAGGCTGATTCCGGGAGGTTGGGCCAGCGGCGCCATCGACATGGTCTCCCCGATCGCCCCGGCTGAGCTGGCAAAGGCCTGCAGGTTGTTGATCAGGCTTATACTCAGCCACAGGCTAAAGCCAATGCAGCAGGTGATCTGAAAAATCAGCAGTGACGTCGGAGTGTCCATTGCTGGTCCTTTGTGAGTTCGTTTCCGAAAGCAGCGAGAGCATCCGGACGCCACTCTAAAACCCCGACTTAACTTGAGGTCAATACCGGTTTTCCAATAAGGCTGGGCGGCCTCAGGTTCCAAGTGCAACAGTCAGTTGATAATGTTGAGCCGATTGGTTGCCAGCAGTTGCAGATGATCCG